>JAOPYB010000159.1 GCA_025964835.1 Nocardioides sp.
TCCGTGACCAGCAGACGCAGCAGCGTGTCGTGACCCCAGCGCCCCCGCCGCGGCTGATCGCCGCGGTGGCGGTCGGTGGTGCGTGCGGGGCGTTGCTCCGGTGGTGGCTGGGCGAGCTCGCCCCCGAGGGGTCCGGCTTTCCATGGACCACCTTCGCGATCAACGTGTCCGGCGCGTTCGCCCTCGCCGCGCTGCCGGCCCTCGCCGCCGTACGACGCAGCAGGATGCTGACCGTCGGGCTCGGCACCGGCGTGCTGGGTGGCTACACCACACTGTCGACCTACTCGGAGCAGGCGCGGTCCCTGCTCGACGACGGGCACGCGGCCATCGCCGGGACGTACCTCCTGGGGACGCTCGCGGCCTGCCTGGTCGCCGTGGCTCTCGCGCACCGGCTCTCCCCCGCGCCCGCCCAGCGCGAGTTCGGGGACGAGGAGGGCAACGAGTGACACCGCTCCTCGTCGCGCTCGGTGCGGCCGTCGGGGCGCCGCTGCGCTACCTCGCCGGGCACTGGCTGGACGGGCGCTTCCCCTGGGGGACGCTGCTCGTCAACGTCGTCGGCTCGTTCCTGCTCGGGCTCGTCACCGCGATGTCCCTCGGTGAGCACGCCCTCGCCCTCCTCGGCACCGGGTTCTGCGGGGGCTTCACGACCTACTCGGCGTTCGCCGTGAAGACCCACGAGCGCGGCTGGGCCGGCGGCACGGCGTACGCCGTCGCGACGGTGCCGGTCGCGCTGGCGGCCTGCGCGCTCGGCTTCCTGCTCGGCTGACCCGGGTCAGGCGTAGCCCAGGTCGTGCAGCCGGTCGTCGTCGATGCCGAAGTGGTGCGCGATCTCGTGCACGACGGTGATCCGGACCTCGGCGACCAGCTCCTCCTCGGTCTCGCACATGTCGAGCAGGGGCCCTCGGTAGACGAAGATCCGGTCCGGCAGCTGCATCGTCGGGTCGCCCCAGCGCTCGGTGAGCGCGATGCCGTCGTACAGCGCCAGCAGGTCGGGCTCGTCCTCCGGCGGCTCGTCCTCGACGAGCACCACCACGTTGTGCACGAGCGCGGCGATCTCGTCCGGGATGTCGTCCAGGGCGCGGTCCACGAGCGCCTCGAAGCGGTCGCGGTCCATGTCGATCGGCATGGCCCCATTGTCCCCGTCGCCTGGTCAGGGTGGGAAATGCAGAACGCTCCGGATCAACAGATCCGGAGCGTCTCTCTGCTGTGCTGCTGCGACCCCGACGGGACTCGAACCCGCGGCCTCCGCCGTGACAGGGCGGCGCGCTAACCAACTGCGCTACGGGGCCAGGATCTCCGCCTGCGACGTGCACTGGCGAAGCGGTGGAACTCTAACCCATCGGTGCTGGTGTCTCCCAATCGGGCTGACGGGCACGACGGCCCCGCCGAGGCGTCCTACGACCGGACGCGCTGACAGGCGGGCCTCAGGCGCAGCAGCCGCCGCCCGGCCACTGGCCGGCGTCCAGGAGTTACAACCTGACGATGAGGCGCGCCGCGCGACGGCGAAGCCGACCGGGGAGGCGCAGGGCGAGGCCGCTGTGAGCCTGCCGGTAGCGGAGCAGGTCCTCCGGACCCGGTCGGCGGCCCATGACACGGATGAACTGGTGGCCCAACGTCTGGTCCCCCATGGAGTCGAACCCAACGGTGTCTGACATGCGACGCTCCTCGACTACGCACCTCTTGCGACCCCGAGGCTTGACGTCGCGTGTGCTCGACGGTAGGTCACCAGCGTCCCTCGACGCGTCCTCCGCAGGGGTGAAAGCGGCGGCCCGACCACGACACGACGGGCGGGCGTGCGAGGCCGCCTGCGACAGCTCAGGACGATGGGGCGACCCCGCCAGCGGTCTCGGGTCCGCCAGCGGGGTCTGGGCCCGACGTTAGGCGCGGCTCCCCGGGAAACGATGCGTCTTGCGCAAACCTGGAGGTTCAGGTCGAGGCAGGTGGTCAGCCTGGCGGTCCCACCCAGGACGAGCCACACCCCGGGCCCACCCCGGCCCCCCGGACAAGGCGGAACCCCCAGGATGGGGGGCATTCCTGGCGGTGCCGGAGCCGAGACTGCCGGCCCGGCTCTCGACGGAGGGCGTCCCTCAGAAGCCGAGGAGGCTCGGTCACCCAGTGCGCCAGGCACCGCGGCGTGAGCTCGTGATCGCTGATCCCGACTCAGCTGCCTCAGCGAGATCTGCGCCGGTGTCGGCGGCTGCCGCCGCGAGGATGAGGACCGTGCTTCCTTCACCGAACCGCAGCTTCCGTCAGGCTTCGACGCCTGACGGGCCGGGCATGCTGAAGTCCAGGAGGACCAGGTCCGGCTGGCTGGCGGGGTAGAGCCGGACGGCCTCCAGCCCGGCTGCCGCGGTCTCGACGTCCTGATCGTCGGCTGCGACGAGGACCGGACACGGGCGCCGCCCTGGTCGAAGGCCGGCGGCTGATCGCCGAGGGTCTTCGTTGAGGGCTCTATCCGCCCCGCACGGCGTCTTCGCAGATCAAGGGGCGTGTCGGGAGAGCACCCCCAACGGGATTCGAACCCGTGCTACCGCCGTGAAAGGGCGACGTCCTAGGCCGCTAGACGATGGGGGCCGGACTGCCCGGACAGCATAGAGGCGGCCTTCGTCGCCGACCAATTCCGTCGCCGGTGCCCGTTTTCGTGGCCGGGCGGGGTCTCCGGTATGGTTTCGGTCGCTTGGGCAGGTAGCTCAGTCGGTACGAGCGTCCGCCTGAAAAGTGGAAGGTCGGCGGTTCGACCCCGCCCCTGCCCACAAGCACGCAGGTCACTGACCTGCACGAGCACCCCCGCCGGTTCCCGGCGGGGGTGTTCTCGATTGTCGTCTGGGAGAGAATGCGCAGTCCCGCCCGACCAGTACACAGGAGGCAGTCCGCATGGTTGACGATGTGACCCACGGAAAGCGCCGCAGTGCCAGGTGGAGACGCCTCCCGGACGAGACCCACGACTACAGCCGAAGCCACCTCGGTCGCGGCGAGGACTACGACGAAGGTTTCGCGGCTCTGCCCCTCCGTTCGCTCATGTCGACGATGGAAGAGGCGGTCATCCGGGAGCTTGCGGGTCGCACCGCGGCTCGTTCGGTCCTGGACTTCGCGTGTGGCACCGGACGCATCGCCGAGGTCGTCGTCACTGCGCTGCCTGCGGCCCGGCTGGTGGGGGTGGACATCGCCGAGTCGATGCTGTCCGTGGCCCGGGAGCGCGTCCCCTCGGGGGAGTGGATCCACGCCGACGTCAGCGAACTGCACTCACTCGTGGCCGGCGAGTCGTTCGATCTCGTCACGGCGTTCCGGTTCTTCCCCAACGCCGACCCGGCTCTGCGAGCCGCGGCCGTGACCGCTGTCGCGGACGCCGTCCGGCCCGGCGGGTTCGTGCTGCTCAACAACCATCGGAACTTCTGGTCCGGCTCCTACCTGGCGCGCCGACTCCCCTCCGGCGCGCCCGCACCCGGCGCCCTGAACCGACAGGTGGTCGGCCCGTTCCTGGAACGTGGCTTCGCCGTCGTCGCGCGCCGGTCCCTGGGCGTGACCCCACAGTCGGACGAGCGCGCCTACGGGCTGCCCTTGTCGTGGGCGACCCGCATGGAACGGCTCAACGCGCGAGTCCTCAGCTCCCGCCACACCATCGGCACCAACACGATCTGGCTCCTGCAGAAGCACGGTCTGTCCACCCGCGTCGCGTGATGGAGCACGTTGAAGGCCCCGCCGCGATGGCGGGGCCCTCACGGGTGGCGCCGATCCGAAAACGATCTCGGGATCGGGGCCGCCCGTCACGGCCGGATCTTGTGGTGTCTGCAGCACCCCTGGTCCCGGCCCCGGCAGCCTAACGCGCGCGCGGCCCCGAGTTTTCGGGTCACGAGCAGGACAGTCGACCGTGTGGTGCCCGGCCCGACACGGCAGTCGGCACAGGCGTGCCGGGGATATGCTCGGCTCGTGGGCAGGCCGAACAGACCCGTACGCGTCGCCATCGTCAACGACTACGAGATCGTCGTGGCGGGGATCGCGGCAGCCCTGACGCCCTTCTCCGACCGCGTGCAGGTCGTCGATGTCGACGCCGGTGTCCCTGGCGCCGGCGAGGTGGACATCGTGCTCCGCGACGCCTTCGGCGTGTCCCGAGGCGACGTCGTCCACCCCCACCTGCCGCGGACCCCGAACACGCCCAAGGTCGTGGCCTTCAGCTGGAGCCTCGAACCTGAGCTGGTGGCCCGCGCGATCGACCGAGGAGCCTCCGGGTACATCGCGAAGTCGGCCAGCGCCGAGGAGATCGTTGCTGCGTTGGAGCGCGTGCACGCCGGAGAACGAGTCACCGAGCTGGGCAACCGGACGGCCAGTGGGACCAGCGACGGCGTGACCTGGGCTGCCCTCGAGCACGGCCTCTCCGACCGCGAGGCCGACGTCCTCGCACTGATCGCCCAGGGGCTCAGCAACCGCGAGATAGCACGACGCTGCTGCCTCAGCATCAACTCCATCAAGACCTACATCCGTACGGCGTACCGCAAGATCGGGGTCTCGCGCCGAGCCGAGGCCGTCCGATGGGGCATCGAACAGGGTCTCGAGCCCGACCCGTCCCCTGCCGCTCCTGCCCGAGATCCGGGGTACGCCGGCGGGACCTCGCGCTGAGCTGAGCTTGCGAGGGCACGCACACGCTGTCCACGGGCGTCGCCCGCCACGACATGCGCGGTACGGTTGAGCTGGTCCAACGCTCTCGAAAGGGTGGTTGTCGTGAACGACCGTGCCGCCCTCGTCAACAACCTGACCCGAGCGCTCGTGCGGATGCCGCCCGAAGAGCCCTTCGCCCTGCGTCTCTGCCGCGCCTTCACGAGGCTCGCGAGCGCGGACGGCGGCGCGATCTCACTGGGATTCCCTACCAGCGAACGAACCGTGCTGTGCGTCACCGACGACTTGGTCTCGCTGCTCGAGGACGTGCAGGACACCCTGCGCGAAGGACCCAGCCTCGAGGCTCTGCGGACCGCACAGCCGGTGGTGAGCAGCTCCTGGGACGAACAGGCCAGACGCTGGCCGGTCCTGATGAAGTCGGCTCCACCGACCGTCTCCTCGACACTGCTCTACGCGTTCCCGATGTTGCCCGAACGCACCCTGGTCGGAGTCGTGAGCCTGCACATTCGTCAGAACCAGCCGCTCACGCAGCCCGTCGATGACCTCGCCTTCCTCGCCGACGTCGTGGGTGCAGCGATCATCGGCGGTGTCCCGGAGGGCGATGGCGACCACGTCCTGTGGTCCGAGCGCGACAAGATCTCGCAGGCCACCGGCATGATCGTGGCCCAGCTGGGACTCAGCCCCGCTGATGCGCTCGCCGTGCTCCGCGCGCACGCCTTCGCCCACGAGGCTTCCGTGTCCGAGATCAGCCGCTCCGTGATCGCGCGCGAGCTGGCGTTCTCCCACACCGACAGCCGCTCCGACGAGACAGAGGCCTGATGTCCACCCGCCAATCCGCCGCCGGAGCCTTCGCCGACGCCGCCGCCGCCCTGGTCGGCGAACCAGATGTGGCCGACATCCTGCATCATCTGGTGAGTGACTGCGCCGAGGTGATGGGCGCGGACGCGGTGGCCATCCTGGCCAGGGACGCGGATGGCGAGCTCTCCCTGCTCAGCGCCACGTCGCATCGCGTCAGCGAGCTCGAGATGCTCCAGATCCAGCGGTCCGCCGGGCCGTGCATCGACGTCCTGGACACCAACGAGGCCCTCGCCGTGTCAGGTGCCGACCGGCTCACCGAGCGATGGCACGACGTCGGGCAGGCCATCACGGACGCCGGCTTCATGAGTGTCGAGGCGTTTCCCATGCGCTGGCGTGGCGTCGCGCTGGGCGGTCTCAACGTGTTCCGGGAGACGCCGCAGTCCGCATCCCAGGATGCTGCCGTCGGGCAGGCTTTCGCAGACATCGCCACCCTCACGGTGATCCACTCCGTGCCGATCTCCATCGACGAGGCCAGCGCCCGCCTGCACGGCGCCCTGAGCGCCCGAGAGCTCGTCGAGCAGGCAAAGGGCGTCATCGCTCACGTCGACAACCTCGACATGAGCTCGGCGTACGACTCGCTGATCCACCGAGCGGGCACGTCGGGCCAGACGCTGACCGAGACGGCTCTCAACGTCCTCCGCGCGCAGTTCCGTTCCCCACGGGACGCTTGAACACGGATCCGCGCTGGCCGGCGTGCTTGAACGAACAGGTCTCGTCCCGGTCGCCAGGACGCGCAACCTCCTCAGGGGTGAAGACGACCTTGATCATGCGTCCTCCTTGGCGCGGGACTTCGCATAGGCCTCGGTCGAACCTCTGCATGAGCGGCATCGGATCGGCGGCACTTCCATACACGCCGAGCAGGGAGACGGCGCCGCCGCGGCGGCCGCACTCGATGGAGGCATGCAGCGCCGCGAGCCGGTCGAACCCGGGGGACGTCATCAACGGTCTGGCGACGGCATCGGGCAGCAGCCCGACGGCCTTGATCATCTTCTAGGCGACCGGGTTGCCATGGACCTCCATACCCACCGGGTTCGTGCGCGGGGGGCAGAGACCATGTCGCCCGGTGTCGTGAACGGAACCGCACCGCGTCGATGACCGAGTCGGCCCCGCGATCGCCCTCGACGCCGTTGACGATCTCGCTGATGCCCATCGGCTCGTGATCGACGATGGTGACGATGGTCGAGTCGCTCGGGGACCCGGTCGACGACCCGAGGTGCGGTCCCGACCTTCCACGGTCGAGGCGGGCAGGGGGCGCGCCATGCGGGCATGCGGATGCGTACCCGCACGGCACCCCCGCATGCGGAGGGCAACGGCCGTGTCACCGTCGCCCTGCCTCACCGCAGCCGACCAACGGCGGCTCCGTCAGTCCTGAGGCTTGGTCATCCGAGCCAGGATCGGGGCGGCCAGCGCATCGGGGAGATGCGTGGCGAGCTCGGCCTGCAACCTGTTGCTGAAAGAACCCGCGACCACGCTGGAGCGGCCGGCCAGCATCGCCTCGAAGCCGTCCTTGGCGACTTCGCGGGGGTCGTCCTTGTTGTCCATCTGCCCGAGCTTCGTGTCCTCCATGTCCGCGCGGGAGAAGAACTCGGTGTCCGTCGGTCCCGGCATCAACGAGGTCACCGTCACCCCGGTGCCCTTGAGCTCCTCGCGGATGCCCTCGGCGAACGAGTGCACGAATGCCTTCGAGGCCGCGTACGTCGCGTGGTACGGCCCCGGCGCGACGGCGGCGACGGAGGACGTCACGAGCAGGCGGCCCTCACCGCGGGCGACCATGGGGCCCACCAGCAGCTTCGCGAGGTGGACCGTCGAACGGACATTGAGGTCGACGAGGTTGAGGTGGTCCTCGAGCGAGGTCTGGTCGAACCGGCCGCCCACCCCTACTCCGGCGTTCAGGGCCGCGGCGGCGGGCACCCTGCCGAGGTCGCGGATGGCGTCGTCGAGCGCCTGCACGCCATTGGCGTCCGCCAGGTCGGTCTGCACCGGCACCACGAGCCGGCCGGAGTCGGCCAGGTCGGCCACCGCGTCATGGATGGCGGGTTCGTCCGCCACGACAACCACGTCGAACCCGTGGTCGACGAACTCCCGGGCCAGTGCGCGACCGATCCCGGTGGAGGCACCGGTGATGACTGCGAGAGGGGCTTCTTCCGTGTGGGTCGTCATGTACGCGAGGTACCCCTGGCGGAGTCATTCATGTCGGCAGACGGATCTTCGATGGACGCGCGGGGGCTCTCGAGATCCGGTGTGCGATCGGGGTCGTACCCGTTCTGGAGGGCCCACAGGACCGCCTGGGAGCGTCGGCTGGCACCGATCTTGCGGTAGGCCGTGCGGATGTAGGTCTTGACCGAGTTGATGCTGAGGTAGCAGGCGTCGGCGATCTCCTGGTTGCTGGCCCCCGCCGCGATGTAGGACAGGATCTCGGACTCGCGCTGGCTGAGCCCGGCGGCTGGTTGCGAGGGCTCTCCTCGACGCGCGACCTGCCCGTCGGGTGCCACTACCCCGCTCACTCCCTGCGCCGCCGGAGCCCTGCCGAGGTGCACGCCCTCGAGGGTTGCCGCCAGTTCGGACGCGGAGGCGCCCTTGCTCAGGAAACCCGAGGCGCCCGCTGCCAGGGCCCGGTCCAACGCCTCGCCGTCCGCCAGCCAGGTGAAGATCAGCGTGCTGACGTCCGGGAGCCCGACCAGGTCCTCCAGGGTCTGGTCGCCCCAGGAGCGCCCGTCGATGTCATAGAGGGCGACGTCCACCCCGTCGGCGCCGAGGGTGCCCGTCGCCGCTTCGGTGATCACGAAACGGTCGGAGAAGGGTGCCAACATCTCGGCCACCCCGAACGCGACGAGCTCGCAGTCGTCGACGACCACGACGCGGATCGGTCGCGAGGCCTCGGTAGTCATGGTTCGACGTTCTGGACACGTAGCTCGTCTGCCCACTTGCTGGAGCAGGGAGAACGTATCGCGGTCGTGCCTGCCTGCGTGACCCGACGCGCGTGGAGCAACGTGCCGCGGATCTCGTCACGGACAACGGGTCAGGGAGCGGAGGGCCGCGCGTACCTGCGGTTCGCCTCGTCAACGACCTCTCCGGCCAGGGTCCGAAGCTTGATGTTGCTGGTGCTCGAGGCCCGAAGCAGGAAGCTGAACGCTCGGTCCTCGTCGATCTGGTGGCGTTCCATGACCAGTCCGATGGCCTGGCCGATGATCTTCCTGGAGCCGAGCGCCTCGTTGAGGTGGTGCTCCTCCTGGGCACGACCCAGGGCGATCGCCGCGTGCGACGCGAACAGGGTCGCGATCTGCTCGGCCTCGGGATCGATGGTCTCGGCATCGGTCGAGTAGAGGTTCAGCCCACCGATCGTGTCGTCCTCGAGGTACAGACGGACCGCGAGCTGCGAGCGCAGCCCGGCCCGCACCGCACCCGGCATGTAGCGGGGCCAGCGCTGGGCGTGGCGGGCATGCTCGACGACCACGATCGGCTCCGTCTGCATCGCATCCACGCAGGGCCCCTCCATGAGGGTGTACTGCAGGTCGTCGAGCTCCCAGACCAGCTGGTCGGTGCCGGCCAGGGTCTCGATGGTCCCGTCGCGATGGCGGATCGAGATGCCGGCATGGTCGAAGCCCGGAACCGTCTCCCGGGCCGCCCGGGCGATCAGGTCGAGGGTCTCGTCGAGGGAGTGGGCGAGGTTGATGGACCGGGCGGCCTCTGACATGGCCAGGGCGACGTGCTGGGACTGTGGGTCCATGGTCTCTCCGCGCTGATGGCGACAGGCGATGCGCTCGCGGAGACACGGTTACGTCTGAGGGTGAACGGAGGCCGGGGCTAGACCCTGTTCGGTTTCCAGCCTCACCCTAGTCTTCCCCCGGCTCTATCGGCGCACCGACGCAGCTCGGTGCCTGCTCTTGCGCCTTCGACCGGGGTCGCGTCTGATGGGTCCAAGCCGCTCCGTGCGCGCGCGTGCGTCGAGGTGGCCAGGTTCAGTCGTCCAGAACCCGGCGACTGGACCGCCTCCCCGGTGCGGCGGCGCCACCCGACCGCAAGCCTCGTTCACGACAGGCATTCGCACGCCCGTGCCTGGGTACGTTGACCGGAGCTGACCCAGGGGTGCTGCAGACACCACGCGATCAGCCCGGCGGTACCACTGCCCGGCGCCGTCCGCGGACGTCCGGCAATGCCGGGAAGACCCTGTGACCCGCCCTGCGGTTCACGGGGTCTTCGCTCGCAGCTTCGCTGGAGCGCTCACCCGCGGTCAGAGGGAGATCCGTGTCCCGCTCGCCGGCCGGGTGGGCATGCGACGCAACGAGTACTGGTGATCCTGCAGGGGCAGGGCGGCGGAGTCGAGCTCGGCCAGCTCCGAGACCGCCAGCGAGAGAAGGCCGTTCGAGACACCCTCGCCGGGGCAACGGTGGCCGGTCTCACGCGGTCCGCCCCCTTGCGGCACGAAGGGAACGATGTCGCACGGGTCGGTGTCCAGGAAGCGCGCGGGATCGAAGGCCCAGGGGTCCTGCCAGTCCGCGCCGTGGTTGGTGCCGTGCACGTCGAGAAGCACCCGCTGACCACTGCGGACGCGGAACCCGGCGAACTCGAAGTCCCGGCGCGCTCGGGCGGCCAGGATGGGCACGAAGGGGTAGTAGCGACGTACCTCGTGGGCAAATGCCTCGGCAAGGTGCTCCCGCTCGGGGTCTCCGAGGGCACTGCCGACCAGTCGCTCGCGCCACCTGGGATGTGTCTCCAGCGCCAGGGCCGCGAAAGCGGTGAGCCAGGCGACCGCCACCGTCGGCCGCAGGATGTTGAGCAGCTCGACCGCGGCCGTGTGCTCCGAGAGCTGGTTGCCGTCCTCGTCGAGGAAGGACGCAACCCTCTCCAGCCACGAGCCCGCCGGCGCCCCGCGCGTGCTGCGCTCGCGACGGACCAGCTCCGCGGCCCACCTGTCACACCGTCGACGGGCCAGTGCCGCCTTCACGTAGGCGGGGCCCGGGGCGCCGAAGCCGTTCACGATGTCGGCCATCCAGCGGGAATGCTCGGCCTGCGACGACTCCGACTCGTCGATACCGGCCCATTCGATGATGCTGCCTCCGAACGCCCTGACCGCGGCCGGATAGACCTCGCCGCCGCCGGCGGCCCGCCACCGGTCCAGCTCACCGCACCAGCGGCCGCGCGCAGTCACGAGCAGCCGCTCCAGCTCGTCCTGGCGCAGCGCGTGCAGGAACAACGTCTTGCGGTGCCGGTGGGCGGAGTCGTCGAGGCCGTGGACGGCGCCCGCTCCGAAGAGTGATGCGGCAATCGGCGCCGGCACCGCCTTGTGCCGCACGAGCCGGGTCTCGTCGTAGAAGAGACGCACCCCGGCGTCGCCCGTCACGAGCAGCGTCGGGTGGCCGAGGAACCGGATGGGGACTGCGGACTGCTCATGCAGGCTCCGCCGCTCCTCCTCGTCCAGGGCTGCCGTGAACAGGTAGCCGTGACGGGCGAGCACCAGTGACCGGTCGGTGCGGGGCACGCGTGGACCACGGGGCATGTGGGACACCTATCTGTGGAGCGGGGCGCCAACTACTGCGTGGTACCCGGACGTAGCCTGGCCAAACGGGTGCGCCCTCGTCGGTCAGGAGCCGGCGTAGGACCGGACGAGTTCGGCCAGCTCGAGGCGGGTGCGGCGCCCTTCCGGGATGGCGCGGGTCATCCAGACGTGGAACATGGCCGGAACCTCCCGGACCCGCAGATCCGCCCCTTCCCGGTCGGCCAGCCGGGCCAGGGCATCCACGCCCGGGCGCAGGATGTCGCGGTCACCGACGTACACCTCCAGCGGAGGCAGTCCACGCAGGTCGCCGTTCAGTGGGCTGACCCGCCTGTCCTCCGGACTCCTGGGCCGCGCCCACCAGCGGCCGGCGGCCCGCAGACCCGTCTCGGCGAGCATGGGGTCGGCCGCCTCGAGGTCGCGGACGGCCTCGTCCCCGAGCGTGGCGTCGAGCCAGGGGCACAGGGCCACGACGGCTGCGGGTGGCTGGGAGGGGTCCCGGAGCTCTTGGGCCACTACCAGTGCGAGGGCCCCGCCGGCCGAGTCACCCATCAGGATCGTCGCGCGACCGGGGTCACGGCGTATCGCGTCGGCGACCAGGTCGACCAAGCGGGGCAGCACGTCGTCCACGGTGGCGGCGGGAGCCAGGGGGTAGGCGGGGACGATGACCTCGGCGGGTGCGGCGACCAGGGCGCGCACGAGTCGCCAGTAGTCGGCCGTCAACGGGTGCACGTAGCCGCCACCATGGAGATAGATGACCCGGGCGACCGGAGGGCGACGCCGGGGTCGCGCGGTCCACACGGTGAAGCCGTCGGCAGCCGATGACGTCACTCGGGTCGCCAGTCTCGTCAGGAGAGTCGGGGCCCGGTCCCCTGCTCGCTGCTTCTTGCGGGCGGTCGCCAGGGTGCGACGGGCGCCCTCGAAGGCCTGCTTGTCACGGTTCAACCACATGGCGGCGATGTAGGCGCGCGTGTACGCCGTGGCCGGCCGGTCGTCGACGTCCCATCGCATCACGTGCTCCTCTTCGCGTCGGTCGCCCTCGTGCCCGATGTGCGGCCGCGGGCTCGGTCCCGGGCGGTCAGGTGCACGGAAAAGTCTGCCGCACCGGTGCGGGCACGAGACCACGGAGCCCCGCGGCGGAGACGTTGCGGCCCGAGCCGTGGCAGTGCCCGGCCCTGTCGTCCCGAGTGCATGACGCCGGAGAGTTCTGGGTAAGGACCGGTCCTTCGAGAACGGAGAGACGTCATGCGGTTCGGCTACTTCCTGTCCTGTGAGGAGTACTCACCCGACCAGCTCGTCGAGCAGGCCGTGGCCGCCGAGAAGGCGGGTTTCGAGGCGCTGTGGATCAGCGACCACTTCCATCCCTGGAACGACGAGCAGGGCCAGAGCCCGTTCGTGTGGACCGTGATCGGCGCCCTCTCGCAGGCCTGCTCCCTGCCCGTCACCACGGCGGTCACCTGCCCGACCGTGCGCACCCACCCGGCGATCATCGCGCAGGCTGCGGCGACCGCGGCCCAGATGCTCGACGGTGGCTTCGTGCTCGGCGTCGGCACCGGCGAGGCCCTGAACGAGCACATCCTCGGCGGGCCATGGCCCTCGCTCGACGTACGGCTCGAGATGCTCGAGGAGGCGATCGAGGTGATCCGCGAGCTGTGGACCGGTGAGGTCGTGACCCGACACGGCCGGCACTACCAGGTCGACACCGCCCGCATCTACACGCGGCCCGACGAGCCGCCGCCGATCTACATGTCCGCCTTCGGCCCGAAGGCGATGGACTGCGCCACCCGGGTCGCCGACGGTTTCATCTGCACCCAGGACGACCCCGACATGGTCGCGGACTTCAAGGACCGCACCGGCGGCAAGCCCGCGCAGGGCGGGGTCAAGGTGGCCTGGGCGAGCACCGAGGACGAGGGTGTCGACCACGCCCACCGCCTCTGGTCCAACTCCGGCCTGCCCGGTGAGCTGGCGCAGGTGCTGCCGTCGCCGCAGCACTTCGAGCAGGCCTCCGAGCTGGTCACGCGGGACTCCACCGCGGGCAGCATTGTGGCCGGGCCCGACGTCGCGGCGCACGTCCAGCAGCTGCGCAGCTACGTCGACGCCGGCTACGACGAGGTCTACGTCGCCAACATGGGGCCGCACTACCTCGACATGATCGCAGCCTACGGCCGCGAGGTCCTGCCGGAGCTCCGCGCCAGCGACTGACGGAGGGCGGGGACAAACCCCACGGCACCGCTGACGCGGAGCGGCTACTCGGTGTCCTGTCGTCGTACGAGGTGGATGATGGTCCTGGCCAGCTGCGCCTCGCCGACACCGGCTCGCTGAGCGGCGTCGCGCAGCCGGGTGCGGGCGTGCTCGGCCTCGATGCCCTCCCGGTTGGCGATGAGACCGCTGGCCGCGTGGACGTCGATCTCGTCGCGCAGGTGCTGGGGTGCCTGCTCGGCGGTCTCGCGGGTCGTGAACGACAGGTCGGCGTTGGTGACGGCCCCGGGCGCCCAGGCCCCGAAGATGTCGGCGATGGCCACGTGGTGACCCTCGAACGCCTCCGGAGTCGACGCATAGAGGTTCACCGAACCGACGACCTGGTCTCCGTCCAGGATCGGCAAGGTGAGCGTGCTGGCCACGTCCAGGGCCTCGGCGGCCAGCGCAAAGACGCGCCAGGCGCCTTCGTCGAGGAGCTCCTGCTGGTCGTAGGCCAGCACGCGTTCCGCTTCGACCGCTTCGACGCAGGGGCCACCGGACAGGTACTGGACCGCGTCGAGCACCGCGATCTCCTCCGACGTGGCCACCAGCGTGAACGTGACCTCGTCCTCGCTGGAGGCAAGACTGAGTCCCACCAGCCGCGGCACCAGGGCTGCCACCTGATCAGCCTTCTCCTTCAGCTCGACGAGCAGGTCCTCGTCCTCCACGACGAACGGGCCGAAGTCCTCGACCGCCCTGGTTGTCTCCGGGATGGGTTCCACGAGGGCTCAGTACCCCGCTCGGTCGGGATCGATTCCCCCAGGATCTCGGACCGTGCGCCGGGCTCGGGGGCGGAACCCGTGCTCGATGGCCCACAGCACCGCCTGCGGGCGGCGCCGTACGCCGATCTTGCGGTAGGCGGTGCGAATGTAGGTCTTGACCGAGTTCACGCTGAGGTAGAGCGCGTCGGCGATCTCCTGGTTGCTCAGGCCCCGGGCGATCAGGGCCAGCACCTCGGACTCCCGAGGGCTCAGCTCGAACCCGCGGCCCGGCCAGTCCCCCGCGGCGCCGGCACTCGCGGCCCCATCCGGACCGCCGACGAGGGTCACCCGTTGACCGGCGTGGACATCGAGCAGGGCCTGCACGAGCTCCTCCGGAGCCAGGGCCTTGGACAGGTGCCCCGCCGCGCCCTGGGACACGGCCTGGTGGATCGACTCCGGAGCCGAGCTCCAGGTGAAGACCACCACCTTGGCCCCCGTCCGGTCCGCATGGCGCACCAGCTCGACCAGTCCGATGCCCTCGCCCGGCACGCGCGCGAACGTGTCCAGCAGGACGATGTCGACGTCGGTCAGCACCGGCACTCGGTTGTCGAGCTCGACGACGTCGATGTGGCGGCTGTGCCCACCCAGCATGGCGGCCACGCCGGCGACCACGATCTCGGAGTCGTTGACGATGGCGACACGCAGAGGTGCGAGAGGGGCGGGCATGGGCCCTGATTTCGATGGCCACGCATCCGACAGCGTCGGGATATCAGTGGGCTCCGAGCCCCGGCGGACGAGCTCCCACCAGGGACTCGGCCACCGTACACGGCGCGTGTGGGCACGTTGCGTCGCTGCGGCGGTCAGCCCTCGACACCGGTGCTGGCGTGGGGCTCCCCGACGGGCTTGCTCTCCGGCGACCCGCGCTGGCGCAGATAGATGGAGAGCACGGCCATCGAGCCGACGGCGAGGAACTCGGACTGCCAGTTCTGGAGCGTGCGGGACCAGAAGTCCGCATTGAGCAGGTACTCCGTCCAGGCGATCGGATCCTGCAGGTCCTGGAGTCGCGTCTCGTTGAACGCCGCCCATCCGGCCGCGCTCTGGACGAGCCACGAGCCGAGGAAGAAGGCCGCCATCACGAGCACGAGCGAGGAGGAGTAGAGGCCGGTCCGCCACCCGCCGGTCCTCGCCCACCGGGGCGAGTCGCGCTCGGCGAACGTGCCGATCTTCTGGTCCTTGGCCGACTCACGTCCGCTCCTGTCGAGCTCCTTGGACTCCGGGGAGCCCTTCTGCAGCAACCAGACCGTGAGCAGGATGTAGAGCAGGAACTGGAGGTACTCGCTCTGCCAGTTCTCCGCGACGTCGACCGCGAAGTCCGACGAGGTGAGGTACTGGGCCAGGCTCAGGCGGTCCAGGCCCTGGGCGAACTGGTCGGCGTTGAACTGCTTCCAGCCGGCAAACGCCTGGCCGGCGAGGGCCGCGAGGAACATGGCGCCGAAGGCGAGGCTGAGCGAGCACTCCCGGACGAGCTTGCGCATGGCGTCCTCACCCGTTCCGCAGGGCCAGGGTGAGCAGGTAGACCAGCCCGCCCACGATGACGGCGAGGTAGAGGACGAACATCGCGCGCACCTAGGACCCCTTGACCTGGCAGTCGTAGGGACGATCGCCGTCCGGCCGGCAGCCGACGGCCATCAGGGTCCAGCGGTGGCCGAAGCGCGTGAGGAAGGCGACCTCGTCGGCGTAGCGGACCTCCGCCATCGTCCCGAAGACGCGTACGTCGACGGGTCGCGCGACGGTTGGCAGCTTCTCGTCGAGGAGCGCCGCGGCGCAGGGCCTGCCGGCCGACTGCTCCAGCTCGGAACGCGTCTCGGGGGCGAGCAGGGCACACGCCTTCTCGCCGTCGTGCCCGGCCACCGAGTCGTAGAACGCCCGCGCCGCGTCCTCGACCGGTGTGTTCTGGGAGCTGCCGCAGCCGGCCGTGCAGCACACGGCGAGGAGCAGTGCGGCCGTCCTGAGCACGGGGGTGGAGCCCATGGGCCAGACGATACGACGGTTCGCTCCCGCTCGGCAGCAGCGCGCCGGTGTGGCTTCGCGTGCCGGAGGTGCCGGCGTCTCCTCGGATCCAGAAACACCCATATGGATGAGGTCGCACCTACCCCGGCCGGGGGCACGACTGCAGGACACATCCCGTCAGTCCAGGAGGAACCATGACCACAGCACGCGACATCATGACCGGTGGCGCGGAGTGCGCCCGCGCAGGCGACACGCTCGTCGAGGTGGCGAAGAAGCTTCGCGACCTCGATGTCGGCGCGCTGCCGATCTGCGGGGAGGACGACCGTCTCCAGGGCATGGTCACCGACCGCGACATCGTGGTGAAGTGCATCGCCGACGGTGGCGACCCGGGCTCCGCGACGGCCGGGGAGCTGGCCGAGGGCAAGCCCGTGACCATCGGCGCCGACGACTCGGTCGCTGAAGCCCTGCGCACCATGTCGCAGCACGGGGTACGCCGGCTCCCGGTCATCGACGGCCAGGACCTGGTCGGAGTCGTGAGCCAGGCCGACATCGCGAAGAGCCTGCCGGACGAGTCCGTGGCCGACCTCGTGGAGGCCATCTCCTCCGCGCCCTCGAGCGACTGATCGAGGGCCCCGCGCCGGATCACCAGAGACTCGAGGCCCAGTCCCGGTCCTCGATCTCACCGGCGGCCCGGTTGAAGGCGTGCAGTGCGTCGAGGATGCCCCGCGCCTCCGCGGGGGCCATCCGGGCGAGAACCTCCCCCACCTCCGCGCGCCGTCGTTCGTTGACGACCCGGACCAACGCGATGCCGGTCGGCGCGAGCCCGACCCGGACGACCCGGCCGTCCTCGGCGGATCGGGCGCGGGTCACCAGTCCGAGTCGCTCGAGCCGGTCGCAGTAACGCGTGGCGTTGGACGGGTTGACCCCCAGCCCCGCGGCGATGTCTCCGATCGGGAGGTCACCGCGGGCGGCGAGGAGCACGAGCACCCGGTGCTGGGCGACGGTCACATCCGCGGGCGCCTGGTCGATGGAGCGCACGGCCAGGCCGACCAACGCCCGGCTCGCGGTCACGAAGGCGTCGGCCATCTCCTGGAGCTCCGTCATGGGTGGGATCTCCGTCCTGGGGGCCGGGGGGACGCATACGACAATAGTTGTCCTTGAGCATACATGCGCAAGCGCATACATTTGCGAGATCCGCTGTTCCGAGGTCCTGTCCGAGGAGGGTCCGCATGTCCGACCGCATCAACGACATCTGGGGAGAGCGCACGCCCCACCGCCGCGGCACGACGTGGCCGGCCCGGGTGGACCAGCACCTCGAGGAGGGCGTCGAGGACGAGCAGGTCGACCGGTGGGTGCAGTCGGCGTGCCTGCTGTGCAGCAACGGCTGCGGCTGTGACATCGCCGTCAAGGACGGCCGGATGGTCGGCGTCCGCGGTCGTCCGGGCGACACCGTCAACCACGGGCGCCTCGGACCGAAGGGCCTCTACGCCAGCACCCCGTGGGCATCCTCAGCGGACCGGCTGACGCGCCCGCTCATCCGCCAGGACGGCCGGCTGGTCGAGACCGACTGGGACACCGCGATGGGTCGCATCGTCGAGGTCTCCAGGGGGTTGCTGGAGCAGAAGGGGCCGCTGTCGCACGGCTTCTACACCAGCGGACAGCTGTTCCTCGAGGAGTACTACGCGCTCGCCGTGATCGGGAAGGCCGGCCTGGGCACGCCCCACATGGACGGCAACACCCGGCTCTGCACCGCGACCAGCGCCGCGGCGCTCAAGGAGTCCTTCGGAGCGGACGGCCAGCCCGGCTCCTACACCGACATCGAGCACTGTGACGCGATCTTCCTCTTCGGGCACAACATGCCCGAGACCCAGACGGTGCTCTGGGCTCGCATCCTCGACCGCACCCGCGGCGAGGACCCGCCCCGGCTCGTGTGCGTCGACCCGCGGCGCACGATGGTCGCCGTCGAGGCCGAACGGACCGGCGGGGTGCACCTGGCCCCCAGGGTCGGCACCAACCTGGCACTCATGAACGGCCTGGCGCGCGAGCTCCTCACCCACGGGTGGGTCGACGACGACTGGGTGCGGGCACACACGATCGGGCTGGACGACCTGCGCGAAGCGGTGGCGCCGTACCCGCCCGAGGAGGTTGCCCGGATCTGCGGCGTCGAGGCCGACGACGTACGACGCGCCGCCCGCATCTTCGGCGAGAGCGATGCCGTCCTGTCCACGGTCCTGCAGGGCTTCTACCAGTCCCACCAGGCCACCGCGGCCTCCGTCGCCGTGCACAACCTGCACCTGCTGCGCGGACAGATCGGACGGCCCGGCAGCGGGGTCCTGCAGATGAACGGGCAACCGACCGCGCAGAACAACCGCGAGTGCTGGGCCGACGGCGACCTGCCGGGCTTCCGCAACTGGGACAACCCAGCCCACGTCCAGCAGCTCGCCGACCTGTGGAACGTCGACGTCATGACGATCCCGCACTGGGCGCCGCCGACGCACGCCATGCAGATCATGTCGTACGCCGAGACCGGCTCGATCGGACTGTTGTGGATCTCGGCCACCAACCCCGCCGTCTCGATGCCCGAGTCGGCGCGGATCCGCAGGATCCTCGCGGGTGAGCAGTGCTTCGTCATCGTGCAGGACCTGTTCCTGACCGAGACCGCCGAGCTGGCGGACGTGGTGCTGCCCGCGGCCGGCTGGGGCGAGAAGACCGGCTCCTTCACCAACGTCAACCGCACCGTGCACCTCTCCGAGCAGGCCGTTGCCCCGCCCGGCGAGGCCCGCAGCGACCTCGACATCTTCCTGGCGTACGCGGAGGCGATGGGCTTCACCGACAAGGACGGCGAGCCCCTGATCACCTGGCGGAAACCCGAGGAGGTCTTCGACGCGTGGCGCGAGGTCAGCCGGGGCCGCCCGGTCGACTACACCGGGCTGAGCTACGACAAGCTCCGCGGACCGAGCGGCATCCCGTGGCCCGTCAACGACGAGCACCCCGACGGCACCGACCGCCTCTATGCCGACGGTGCCTTCCCCACGGACACCGACGACTGCGAGACCTACGGTCACGACCTCCTGACCGGCGGCGCCGTCACCGAGCGGGAGCACCGCGCCCTGGCACCGGCCGGTCGCGCCTTCCTCAGGGGCGCCGCCTACTCCCCGCCCCACGAGGAGCCCACGTCCGACTACCCGCTGCGCTACACCACCGGCCGGACCGTCTACCAGTTCCACACCCGCACCAAGACCGGCCGCTCCCGTGACCTGGACCGGGCCGCGCCCGATGCCTGGGTCGAGCTGTCCCCGGCCGATGCCGGACCGCTCGACATCGCGGAGGGCGACTGGGTGCGCGTCGAGTCCCCCCGGGGCGCTCTCGAGGTCCGCGCCCGGATCGGTCAGGTCATGCCGGGCGCCGTGTTCGCGCCGTTCCACTACGGGCACTGGGACCCCGACGATCTGGCTCCGGACGCCGGGCACCGGCTCGCGAACGAGCTCACGATGACCGTCTGGGACCCCGTCTCGAAGCAACCCTGCTTCAAGACCGCTGCCTGCCGCGTGACGAAGGTCCGTGACGGCGACGGCCCGGCACCCGCTCCCAGCACCGCCGCGTCCGCACCCGCGGACGGTGACGTGCCAGCTCCTCCGGTGGGCGCGCCCACGACGTCCGAGGTGCTCACCCGGACACCCACCTACGCCCTCGACCCGAGCACGCGGAGGTCCTGATGCCCCACCTGTCGACGTACGTCGGCCTCGCCGACCACAGCGAGCGGACCCTCGCGGACTCGTTCCGCACCATCGCCCGGGGCCATGCGCAGGTCGCAGACGTGTTCCACACCTGCCACCTGCTGGCCACGATGAGCGACCGGCACCGTGCGGACCTCGCACCGGCGGTCCGGCGCTACGGCGAGGACGACATCGAGGAGCCCGAGCGACTGCACGCCGACGGCCTCGCCCAGCCACGGAGCGGCGAGATCGGGCTGCTGCGCGACCTCCAGGACCTCCACGTGCTCGCCACCCTCGTGCAGACCACGTGGACCGTGATCGCCCAGGGCGCCCAGGGGCTGCGCGACCGAGAGCTCCTCGAGATCGCCGACGCCGCGAGTGCCGAGACCGCCCGGCAGCTGACGTGGCTGGACACCCGCATGAAGGAGGCGGCGCCGCAGGCGCTCATCGTCGCGCCGTGACCGGCGCTCGCCGGTCCGGTAGTTTCCGCTTGTGCCCGGCACCCCCACCATCGTGATCGTCGACGACGCGGCGGAGGTGCGCGCCCTCGTCAGGACACGACTGCGGCTCTCCCGCCGGATCGAGGTGGTCGGCGAGGGCGCCGACGGCGCCGAGGCCGTCGCCCTGGCGGCCGAGCACCGCCCGGACCTCCTGCTGCTGGACGTCTCCATGCCCGGCATCGACGGCCTCGAGGCGCTCCCCCGGGTGCTCGAGGCGTCGCCGGAGACCCGCGTCGTGATGTACAGCGGATTCACCGAGGAGATGCTGGCCCGCCGGTCCCGGGACCTGGGCGCCGCCGCGTTCCTCGAGAAGTCGACGTCCCTGGACAGCCTCGTGGACGACCTGCTCGCCCTGCTCGACGTCGCGCCGCAGCGGGTTGCCGGCGCCGATGACGGGGGCCCCGCGAGCCAGGCGGCGGTCGACCCGGTGCTGCAGGAGCACCTGGAGCGCTTCCAGGAGGTCTTCAAGGACGCCGCCATCGGCATGGCCACGATGACGCTGACCGGGCGACTCGTGCGACCGAACCGGAACCTCGCGCGCCTCCTCGGGCGGCCCATCGGCGAGCTCGTCGGCACGGCGTACGCCGATCTCGTGTACGACGAACCGCAGCGCCTCGCCGAGGCCGTGGACAGCATCCTCCGGGCGGAGAACGACGTGGTCCGGGTCGAGCACGCGGTGGCCGGGGTCTCACCGCGCCGCAGGGTCCAGGCCACGGTTTCGGCGGTGCAGGACGCCCGCGGTCGGCCGCTGTACCTGTTCCTCCAGGTCCAGGACGTGACCCGGCAGCGGACCGCGGAGGAAGCACTGCGCCGCACGGAGTCGCGCTTCGGGCTCCTCGTCGAGGCCGTCCAGGACTACGCGATCTTCATGCTCGACCCCGACGGTCGCATCGCGAGCTGGAACGCCGGAGCCCAGCGCAGCAAGGGCTACACCGCCCAGGAGATCATCGGCCAGCACTTCAGGGTCTTCTACCCCCCGGACAAGCAGGCCGAGGGCCACCCCGAGCACGAGCTCGAGCTCGCTCTCCGCGACGGGAGGTACGAGGAGGAGGGCTGGCGGATCCGCAAGGACGGCACCCAGTTCTGGGCCAACGTCACGATCACCGCGGTGCGCGACCGGCGCGACCGGCACGTCGGATTCGCCAAGGTCACCCGCGACAACACCGAGCGCCGGCACCTGCTGGAGGAGCAGCGCCGGTCGGCCGAGGCGCTCGCCGCCGCGAACCTCAAGCTCCGGTCGGCGAACGAACGCCTCGCTCTGGTCGCCGAGGAGCAGGCGAACTTCCTCGCGGTGACCGCCCACGAGCTGCGCGCCCCGGTGGGCGTGCTCGCGATGAGCGCGGAGACACTCGTCCGCCACTGGAAGGACCTGACCGACGAGGAGCGGGTCGAGTTCTTCGAGGCCATGACGGACAGCTCGGGGCAGCTCCGACGCCTGCTCGCCGACCTGCTGACGGCCTCCCGCCTGCAGGCTCGAGCGCTCGACCTCCACCTCGAGGTCATCTCCGTCGAGGCGGCGCTGGGTAGCGCTGTCGCGCTGGCCCGGCGTTCGGACCCCGCCGCGGCGATCCACGTCGCCGCCTCGACCGGGTTGTTCGTCACCGCCGACGCGGGACGCCTGTCCCAGACCGTCGGCAACCTCGTGTCCAACGCGCTCAAGCACGGCATCGCGCCCGTCCACCTCCGCGCGGACGCACGCGAGGACACCGTGGAGATCGCCGTGCTCGACGCGGGGCCGGGCGTCCCGACGCACATGCAGGAGCGCCTGTTCGACCGGTTCGCCACCGGCAGCGCAGGCGGCACCGGGCTCGGCCTCTTCATCGTCCGCGAGCTGTGCCGGGCCCAGGGCGGCGACGCGTTTCACCGTCCCGAGGACGGGGCATTCGTGATAAGCCTTCCCCGCGCGACGAACGCGCCGAGTGACCTCGATCGGACCTGACTGTGAGCATCCGCGTGCTGCTGGTGGACGACGCCGCGCCCGTACGTCGGCTCGTCCGCACCGCGCTGCGCTTCCGGGGCGGGTTCGAGGTGGTGGGCGAGGCCGGCACGGGTGGCGAGGCCGTCGAGCTGGCCCGCGACCTGCAGCCCGACGTGGTGGTCCTCGACCTCGGTCTGCCGGACATCGCCGGGCGTGACGTGCTGACCCACGTCCGGGACAGCTCGCCATCGTCGGCGGTGGTGATCTTCTCGGGCACCGAACCCGTCGACCGGGCGTGGTTCGACGACCATGCCGCCGGTTACGTCCTCAAGGACGTCGAGCTCGACTACCTGGTGGACCTCCTGGAGGCGGTGAGCCGCCCGCGCGCCGACTCGACCGCCATCGACCTGCCGCACGACCCCGCGAGCGTGCTGCTCGCCCGGCGCTTCGTGCGCGAGCAGCTGACCGGCTGGCAGCTCG
>JAOPYB010000218.1 GCA_025964835.1 Nocardioides sp.
CGGGGCCCTCAGCGCGACGGCCTGACCACCAGCGCGGAGCCACCGCCGCGACGCACGGGCTCCGAGACCGCGGTCAGCCGACCGCCACGGCCGAACTCGATGGCCGTGGCCGCCCCGATCTGCGCGGCGCTGGTGAACGCGTCGCCCGAGGGCACCAGCTGCTGGCCGTAGGGCTTCAGCGCCTCGCCGTAGGCCGTGATGAACTCCGGCTCGGCCGAGACGGTGGCGGTGTTGCGCTGCGAGGCCCGGGGCGCGGCGATCGCCTGCTCGACGGTCATGCCGCGGTCGATCCGGTCGAACAGCATCTGCAGCACCGTCGTGATGATCGTCGAGCCGCCGGGCGAGCCCAGGGCCAGGAACGGCTTGCCGTCGCGGAGCAGGATCGTCGGCGCCATCGAGCTGCGCGGGCGCTTGCCGGGCTGGATGCGGTTGGGGTCGGCCCTGTCGAACTCGGGCGAGAAGTCCGTGAGCTCGTTGTTGAGCAGGAAGCCGCGACCCGGCACGACCATCCCGGAGCCGCCGGTCTGCTCGATCGTGAGGGTGTACTCCACGACATTGCCCCACCGGTCGGCCACGGTGAGGTTGCTGGTCTCGACGTTCTCGGTGTCGGAGACGGCGTCCGGCGCGGTGGTGCTCCGGCCACTGCCGCACCGTCCGTCGTAGTGCTTCACGTTGCCGGGCTTCGTCGGCTTCGGCATCGCCCGGTCGGGGTCGATCCGGCAGGCCCGCTCGGCGGCGAACCTGTCCGAGAGCAGGTCCTCGAGCGGGACGTCGACGTACGCCGGGTCGCCGTCGTAGGCGCCGCGGTCGGCGTAGGCGAGCGCGCTCGCCTCGATGTAGTGGTGCAGCGCGTCGGCGTCGTCCATGGCCGGGATGTCGAACTGCTCGAGGATGTCGAGCGCCTCGCCGACGGTGGCGCCACCGCTGGACGAGGGGCGCATGCCGTGGACGTCGTAGCCGCGGTAGTCGACGTGGGTCGACCTGCGGTTGACGGCGTCGTACGCCGCGAGGTCGCGGGTCGTCAGGTAGCCGGGCGGCACCGGCAGCTTGGTGTCCGCGGTCGTCGGGGGCCGGTGTACGACGCGGGCGATCTCGCCGGCGAGCGGACCGCGGTAGAACGCCTCCGGGCCGCGGCGCGCGATCAGGTCGTAGGTGTCCGCGAGGTCGGGGTTGCGGAAGCGCTTGCCGACGCGCGGTGCGTGACCGTGCTTCCAGAAGAGCCGCTTGGTGGAGCGGAACGCCTTGAACCGGACCGAGTTGTCGACCGTCTGGTCATGGAAGGTCTGGTCGACCACGAAGCCCCGGCGGGCCAGCCTGGCGGCGGGCTCGAGGGACTGGCCCAGCGAGCGGGTGCCCCAGCGGTGCAGGGCGCGCTGCCAGGTGGCGAGGGTGCCGGGCACGCCGACCGACACGCCGCTGGTGACCAGCTCGGGCGTGAACCGGTAGGGGTCGCCGGTCCTCGGGTTGATGAACGCGTCGCGCGGCATCGCCTGCGGGGCGGTCTCGCGGCCGTCGATCGTCTGCACCTTGCCGGTCCTGGCGCTGTAGTGCACGAAGTAGCCGCCGCCACCGATGCCGGTGCTGTAGGGCTCGGTGACGCCGAGCGCGGCCGCGGTGGCGATCGCCGCGTCGACGGCGTTGCCGCCCCGGCGCAGCACCCGCAGCCCGACGCGCGAGGCGTCCGCGTCGACCGAGGTGACCGCGCCGCCCCGGCCGACCTGGGTGGGCGTCTTCGGCGGTGGTGTGGCCCGGCCGTGCTGACCCTGCGCGGCCGGAGACGCGTGGGTCGCGTGGGTCGCATGGCTCGCATGGGCCGGCGCCGCGGCGCTCGACAGGCCGACGGTCGAGGTGGTGAGAGCCAGGGCCACGAGGGCGGTGGTCGTGCTGGAGCGGCGCATGCGTTCCTCCCGAGGCGGACAGGTCGTCCCCTCACCCTCTCCCGGGAGGCCGCGGGTGTCGAGCGCCCGTGGGGGTGAGCCCGTCAGCGGACCGCGTCGACCGCCGCCAGCGCCTTCGCCACCCGGTCGGGGTCGTCGTGGTCCACCCAGACGATGCGGGGGTCCTTGCGGAACCACCCGTCCTGGCGGCGGGCGAAGCGCCGGGTCGCGGCGGTGGTCCGCAGGTGGGCCTCGGCCAGGGTGAGCTCGCCGGCGAGGTACGCGGTCACCTCGCGGTAGCCGATCGCACGCGGGGCGGTCACGCCCTCGGCCAGGCCCTCCTCCAGCAGCCGGGCGACCTCGTCGACGAACCCGAGCTCGAACATGCGGTCCACCCGCGCCTCGATCCGGGCGTCCAGGGTGGGTCGGTCGATGTCGACGCCGAGCTGGACCGTGTGGGGGTCGGCGTACTCGAGGACGGGCAGCGAGGCCGAGTAGGGGCGGCCGGTGACCGCGATGACCTCGAGCGCGCGGACCACGCGGCGGCCGTTCTCGGGGATGATCCGCGCCGCGGCCTCGGGGTCCTGCCCGGCCAGCCGCCGGTGCAGGCGCAGCGACCCGATGCGGTCGAGCTCGGCCTCGAGCTCCCGGCGCACGTCCTCGTCGGTGCCGGGGAACTCGAAGCGGTCCAGGATCGCGCGGGTGTAGAGCGCGGAGCCGCCGACCAGGACCGGGGTGGCACCGCGCCCCCGCAGCTCGGCGCACGCCGCCCGGGCCCAGCCCTGGAACTGGGCGACGGTGGCGGTGTCGCGGATCGTCTGGGTGTCGAGCAGGTGGTGCGGGATCCCGCGCCACTCGGCCTGCGGGAGCTTGGCGGTGCCGATGTCCATGCCGCGGTAGACCTGCATGGCGTCGGTGTTGACGATCTCGCCGCCCAGCCGCTCGGCGAGCTCGAGCGAGAGGCCCGTCTTGCCGGATGCCGTGGCACCCACGACGGCCACGACGGGCACGACGGGCACCTCGTGGAGCGGTCCGGACATGTCGTTAGTGTGGCAAGCATGACTTCAGAGAGAGACCTCGACGCACCCAAGCCTCCCGGCGGGCCCCAGCGCGGCGACGCCCCCGACGGTCCGAAGACGCCGGACGGGCGGGACGAGCGGGACACCCCGGGAGACGACGACCGCGACCTCCAGGAGGAGAACGCCGAGACGTCGCTCGACCAGCCGTCCACCTGATGCGGGAGCGGTTCGCCGTCGTCCCCGCGTCGTACGTCTTCCTGCTGCGTGATGGGGGCGACGGCGCCGGCACCGAGGTGCTGCTCCAGCTGCGGCGGAACACCGGCTACATGGACGACCACTGGGCCGCGGCTGCCGCGGGTCACGTCGAGCGGGGCGAGACGGCGTACGACGCCGCGCACCGCGAGGCGCTCGAGGAGATCGACGTGGCCGACCTCGACCTGGAGTTCGTGACCGCCATGCAGCGCACCCAGGGTGGCGAGCCGATCGACGAGCGGATCGACTTCTTCTTCACCTCGCGGGCCTGGTCCGGCGAGCCGCGCATCGTGGAGCCGGAGAAGTGCGCCGGGCTGCGGTGGTGCTCGCTCGACGAGCTGCCCGACCCCGTGGTGCCGCACGAGCTGTCGGTGCTGGAGGCGCTGCGCTCCGGCGGCCCGGCGGCGTACACCACGTTCGGCTTCACCCCCTCCTGAGCGACAACCGACCGATCGAGGAGCATCAGATGACGCACGACGACGACCTGGGCCCGATGCCCGACGCGAAGATCGAGCCCGGCGAGCCCAACCCCGGCGGTGTGGACGCGATCGACGGCGGGGACGAGCCGGGCGAGGCGGGCCAGGCCGGTGGGGACATCGGGGGCGCCGATCCCGAGCCGACGACCCCGGACCTGCCGACGGACAAGAACCCCGCCGTGGACGATGCCGCCCCCGACGAGCTGAGCGAGGGCGAGGACACCTCGACCCGGGCGACCGAGGGCGAGGAACCGGACGAAGCACCCGCGAGCGGCGAGGAGGAGTCGCCCGCCTGAGCCGTGTGTGGGATCCCCCCGGGCGGGTACGCCCCCAGCGGGAGAGGGAGAAGAACATGATGACGAAGGACGACCTCGGGCCGATGCCGGAGCCGCAGATCGAGCCGGGCGAGCCGAACCCCGGGGGTGTCGACGCCATCACCGGCGAGATGGCGGTCCCCGTCGTCGCGGACCTGCCCCCCGAGCTGAACCCGGCCGTCGACCAGGACGCGAACCCGGACGAGCTCACCGAGGGTGAGGACACCGCCACGCAGGCCACCGAGGGCGACGAGCCCGGCGACGCCGAGGACGAGTCCCCCGCCTGACCCCTCGGTCGTGATGGCGGCGATCCGGCGTCACCTGGTGACGTGAGACCACCGCTGTCCCACGCTCCTGTCCACAGGCCCGCGGCCGCCCCTCGCGTCGGGCCGCCGGGGTGGCTGAGTCTGGTCTGCATGAATGCCGTCCTCGAGCGCCTGCTGCGCAACCAGTCCGGAGTGATCGCCCGCCGTCAGGTGCTGGCGGGCGGCATGGAGGACCTCGACATCCGGCGGCTCCTGCGCCGTCGGGAGTGGGCGACCGTGCACGACGGCGTCTACGTCGACCACACCGGCGAGCCCACCTGGCTCCAGCTCGCGTGGGCCGGCGTCCTCTTCGCCTGGCCGGCGGCGCTCTGCCACGACTCCGCCCTCCGGGCTGCCGACGGGCCGGGGCGCCGCGAGCGGAGCGCCGCCGATCCGATCCACGTCGCGGTCGACCGCGACCGCGCCTTCGCGGCCCCCGCCGGGATCGTGCCGCACCGGCTCGGCGACTTCCACGCGAAGGTGCAGTGGAACCTCGGCCCTCCGCGGGTGCGTGTCGAGCAGGCCGTGCTCGACGTGGCCGCCGAGAGCCGGGACGACTTCGCGACCATCGCCGTGCTCGCCCAGGCGGTCCAGAGCAGGCGGACGACCGCCCAGCGGATCGGGGAGGCACTGGAGGGTCGTTCGCGGATCGCGCGTCGGAAGTTCCTGGGCGACGTGCTCCGCGACCTCGCGGACGGCACCTGCTCGGTCCTCGAGCACGGGTACCTCGACCGGGTCGAGCGGCCGCACGGGTTGCCACGGCCGTCTCGTCAGCTCCTCGAGTCCTCGCGCGGCCCGATCTACCGCGACGCGGCGTACCGGCGCTTCGGGCTGGTCGTCGAGCTCGACGGGCGGCTCTTCCACAGCAGCGCCGAGGCCCGGAGCCACGACCTGGACCGCGATCTGGACGCGGCGATCGACGGACGTGACTCCGTCCGGCTCGGTTGGCGCCAGGTGTTCGACCACGCGTGCTGGACCGCGGCGCGGATCGGCGTCCTGCTGCAGCGGCGAGGCTGGGAGGGACCGGTCCTTCGCTGCCCCGCGTGCCCGGACAGCGGTGATCTCACGTCACCAGGTGACGACGATCCGCCGCTGTCTGCGTGAGGCGGACCTCAGCGGCAGGCGGGAGCCTCGACGAGCGGGGC
>JAOPYB010000219.1 GCA_025964835.1 Nocardioides sp.
CCGGCCCGCCGATGCTCGAGGCGCTCAACGCGGACTCGATCCACGTCGGCATGGTCGGCAACACGCCGCCGATCTTCGCGGCCGCCTCGAAGGGCACGTTCAAGATGGTCCAGGCCATCACCTACACGGGCGTCGGCGACGCGATCGTCGTGCCCAAGGACTCCCCCATCAAGAGCGTCGCGGACCTCAAGGGCAAGGACGTGGGCGTCGCGGAGGGCAGCTCGGCCAACTACAACCTGCTCGCCCAGCTCGACGACGCGGGCCTGGAGTACACCGACGTCAACGTCCAGAACCTCCAGCCCGCCGACGCCCTGGCGGCATTCACCTCCGGGCACCTCGACGCCTGGGCCGTGTGGGACCCCTTCACGTCGCAGGCCGTCGTCGACGAGGGAGCCCGGGTGCTCGCGGACGGCAAGGACCTCATGAACGGCTACAACTTCCAGGTCGCGTCCGACGCCGCCCTCGAGGACAAGGCCACGAAGGCCGCGCTGCAGGACTACCTCGGCCGCATCACCCAGGCCCAGATCTGGGCCGGTGAGAACCAGGACGAGTGGTCGAAGGTGTGGGCCGAGGAGACCGGTCTCTCCCCCGACATCACGCTGGCGGCCGCCAAGGAGCGCCCGGTCACCGTGGTGCCCATCGACCAGTCCGTGATCGACTCCGAGCAGGCCATGGCCGACGCGTTCAGCGACAACGACCTCCTGCCCGGGACCGTGAACGTGTCCGACTACTTCACCGACGAGTTCAACGACTACATCACCGCGCAGGCCGACAAGGCCGGGACGAGCTGACGTGGTGCCCCTGAAGCTGCACTGGTTCCTGCCGACCTCCGGCGACAGCCGGGGGCTGGTCGGCGCCGGCCAGGGCGTGCCGCACGAGGTCCGGTCCGGGTTGCGCGAGACCGGCACCGACGGCTTCCGCGAGCCCGACATCGACTACCTCGCCGATGTGGCCCGCACGGCCGAGAAGCTCGGCTTCGAGGGCGTGCTCACGCCGACCGGAACGTTCTGCGAGGACGCGTGGCTGGCCACCGCGGCCCTGCTGCGGGAGACCACGCGGCTCAAGTTCCTCGTCGCCTTCCGCCCCGGGGTCATCAACCCGGTGCTGGCGGCGCAGATGGCCGCGGCGTACCAGCGGATCTCCAACGGCCGGCTGATGCTCAACATCGTCACCGATGGCGAGCCGAAGGAGCAGGCCCGCTTCGGCGACACCGCCCCCAAGGCCGAGCGCTACGCCCGCACCGAGGAGTTCCTCGCGGTCGTGCGCGGCACCTGGTCGCAGGCGCCCTTCGACTTCCGGGGTGAGCACTTCCAGGTCGAGGGCGCCATGGTCAGCGGCGGCATCGACCCGCTGCCCGACATCTACTTCGGCGGCTCGTCCGGGCCGGCCGGCCCGGTCGCGGCGAAGCACGCCGACGTCTACCTCACGTGGGGCGAGCCGCCCGAGCTGGTGCGCGAGAAGATCGCCTGGATGCGCGAGCTCGCCGAGGCGGAGGGACGAACGTTGCGCTTCGGCCTGCGCATCCACACGCTCTCGCGGGACGGCTCCGAGGACGCCTGGCGGCACGCCCAGTGGCTGCTCGACCGGCTCGACCCGGACACCATCGCCGCCAGCCAGGCGGCCCTCCAGGCCAGCGAGTCCACCGGGCAGCAGCGGATGAGCTCGCTGCGCGCCGGGCGCACGTCCTACACCTCGGCCCACGAGCTCGAGGTGTCCCCGAACCTGTGGACGGGGGTCGGGCTGGTACGCGGCGGCGCCGGCACGGCCCTCGTCGGCAGTCATGAGGAGGTGGCCGACCGGATCGAGGAGTACCACCGCCTCGGGATCGACGAGTTCATCCTGTCCGGCTACCCCCACGTCGAGGAGGCGTACTGGTTCGGCGAGGGCGTCATGCCGGTGCTGCGCGGCCGGGGGCTCCTCGCCGGGACCGCGACCCGGGAGCGGGTCGCCGCGCTGGCCTGAGCCGCCGTCCGCGCCCCACGCCGTAGGGTCCTGTGGGACGCTTGGGGCGTGGACGACGTGACCTGGGGAGCTCTCACGCTGACGCTCACCCTGCTCGGGGCGATCTGGACCTGGGTCGCCTACCAGCGGCGTGGTGTGGCGTCCGGGCTGCGGGCCCTGGCCTTCACGCTGCTGCCGCTCGCGGCCTACCTGACCAAGACGCTCCAGATGTTCACGAGGATCGTGGACGCGGTCGCCACCTGGGCCACCAGCCTCGCCTTCAACCCGTTCGTGTGGGTGGGTGTCGTGCTGGCCGGCCTCTCGGCCGTCCTCTTCGTCGTGAGTGGGCTGCTCCGCTCCCGGCAGGTCGACCGGGCTCCGGGCACCGGCGAGGTGGCCTCGAAGCCCGCCCGGGCCTCCCGCAAGGAGCTGGCGCCCGGCTCGGGTCGAGGCGCCCCCGCCATCGACGACGACATGGCCGAGATCGAGGCGCTGCTGCGCAAGCGCGGCATCTCCTGATGGCGCACTCCTTCGTGGACCGCAACCGCCTGTGGTCCCGCCTGAACGACGCCGTGGCCAAGCACGGCGAGCCGCTCCCGACCCCGTTGCCGGTCGTCGACCTCGACGCGTTCGACGCCAACGCCGACGACCTGGTCCGCCGGGCCGGCGGCAAGCCGATCCGGGTGGCCTCCAAGTCGCTGCGCGTGCCCGCGCTGGTGCGCCGCGCGCTCGCCCACGACGGCTTCAGCGGGGTGCTCGCCTACACCCTCCGCGAGGCGCTCTGGCTGCACGAGCAGGAGATCTCCGACGACGTCGTCGTCGCCTACCCGACGGTCGATCGCGGCGCCCTGGCCCGGCTGGTTGGTTCCCCCTCCGCGGCGGCCCACGTCACGCTGATGGTCGATGACGTCGCCCAGCTCGACGTCATCGACTCGGTGCGCTCCTCGCGGGCCGTGCCGGTCCGGGTCGCCATCGAGATCGACGCCGGGCTGCGGGTGGGTGGCCAGCACGTCGGCCCCAAGCGCTCCCCCCTGTACGACGCCCCCTCCGTCGTCGCGCTCGCGCGCACGATCGAGGACCGGGGCGGCTTCCGGCTGGTCGGCGCGATGACCTATGAGGGCCAGGTGGCCGGCCTCGCCGACGACCTGCCGACCCGGCGTGCGCGGTCGCTCGTGGTGCGCCGGCTGAAGGCCGCCTCGATGAGCCAGCTCGGGGTGCGCCGGCGCGAGATCGCGGACGCCCTCGCCGGCGTCACCGAGCTGGAGTTCTGGAACGCCGGCGGCTCCGGATCCGTCGAGGTCTCGGCGGCCGACCCGGTGGTCACCGAGGTCGCCGCGGGCTCGGGGCTCCTCGTCCCGACCCTCTTCGACCACTACCAGGCGTTCCATCCCCGGCCGGCGTCCTTCTTCGGGCTCCCCGTGGTCCGGCGCCCCTCGCCCCAGGTCGCGACCGTGCACGGCGGCGGCATGGTGGCCTCCGGGCCCGCGGGCCCGGACCGGCTCCCGATGCCGTGGGCACCGGCGGGCCTGCACCTCACCGGTCTCGAGGGCGCCGGGGAGGTCCAGACCCCGCTGACCGGCCACCCGGCCGCCCTGCTCGCCGTCGGCGACCTGGTGTGGTTCCGGCACGCGAAGTCCGGCGAGCCCTTCGAGCACACCAACACGGTCCACCTGCTCGCCGGGGACGCGTTCGTCGACGAGGTGCCGTCGTACCGCGGCCACGGGCTGGCCTTCTGACCCCCGTGGAGACCGCGCCGCTCGTGCTGGACCTCGCGGACGCGCGGCCGCCGACGCTCGGCACGGGTCGCCTGGTCTGCATCGACGGTCCCGGTGGCTCCGGCAAGACCACCCTCGCCGCCGCGCTCGCGGAGGCCCGGCCGGGCTCGGCCGTCGTCCACATGGACGACCTCTACGACGGGTGGTCCGGCCTGCTCGACGTCCGCGGCCAGCTCGACGAGATCCTGCTGCCGCTCGCCCGCGGCGAGGCAGGCAGCTACCGGCGCTACGACTGGGACGAGCGGCGGTATGCCGAGACGGTCGTCGTGGCGCCCACGCCGCTCCTGGTGCTCGAGGGGGTGGCGTCGGGAGTGCGCTCGCACGCGCACCTCGCCACGGTGACGGTGTGGGTCTCGGCTCCCGCGGACCTGAGGCTGCGCAGGGGGCTCGAGCGGGACGGCGCCGCGCTGCGCGACCAGTGGCACGAGTGGATGCGCGCGGAGGAGGTGCTGTTCGCCCGCGAGGGCGTCGCTGCCCGCGCCGACGTGGTCGTCGACGGCACCGGCATCACGCCGCCATGGGTCCGCCGACCCTAGGGTGGAGCCATGCTTCCTCCCAGCGGTGACCAGTTCGAGATCTCCGGCGGCGGCTACCGAGCCGTCGTGACCGAGAGCGGTGCCGCGCTGCGGCTGCTGGAGTACGCCGGTCGGCCCCTGGTGGACGGCTTCCCCGAGGACGCCATGTCCACGGGCTTCCGCGGCCAGGTGCTGATGCCCTGGCCGAACCGGATCCGCGACGGCGCCTACTCGTTCGGCGGGCGGGACCTCCAGCTGGGACTCTCCGAGCCGTCGCGCCACAACGCCTCGCACGGCCTGGTCCGGTGCGCGTCCTGGAGCCGGGAGGAGCACTCCCCCAACTCCGTGTCACTGGTCTACCGCCTCCTGGCGCAGAGCGGCTACCCGTGGACGCTCGACCTGCACGTGCTCTACGACCTGTCGGCCAACGGGCTGACCGTCACCCAGACGGCGACGAACATGTCCGGCGAGCCCGCCCCCTACGCCAGCGGGTCACACCCCTACCTGGCCGTCGGCCCCGGGCCGATCGACACGCTGGAGCTGATCCTGCCCGTGACCACCCGCTCGCTGGTCGACGACCGGCTGCTGCCGGTCGGTCGCGAGGACGTCGAGGGCTCGGCGTACGACTTCCGCGTCACCCGCCCGCTGCGCGACACGGTCCTCGACGACGCCTTCACCGGGCTGGTCCGCGACGAGGACGGTGTGGCCACGGCGGTGCTGCGCGACCCCGCCACGGGTGAGGGAGTCGCCCTGTGGGTGGACGAGCAGCACCACTGGCTGCAGGTCTACAGCGGGGACGACGTGCCGGCCACCGCCCGCCGCTCGCTCGCCGTCGAGCCGATGACGGCGCAGGCGGACGCGTTCCGGTCGGGCGAGGACCTCGTCACTCTGGCGCCCGCCGGGCAGCCAGGCGACGAGCACTCCGCCTCGTGGGGCATCCGCGCCCTCGACTGAGCGTCCCGGTGGCCGCTGGTCAGCGGTTGGCCAGCGCCCGCAGCTGCCGGACCGCGCGCCGGGCCCGCTCGCCGTCCGAGCCCTGGATGGCCAGCACGGAGCTGGTGGTGCCGTCGGCAAGGTCGAGCGTGGCCCACGGTGCACCCGGCGGCAGGTGCACGGCCACGACCTCGGCCCAGTCGTACTCGTGGCGGCGGTAGCCGTTGACCACCACGAGCCGGTCGTCGTCGGCCACCACCCGCGAGCGGACCAGCGCGAACCACGCCGCGAACGCGACCAGGCCGAGGAAGAGCAGTGTGCCGCGCTGGAACCACGTGAACGTGGCCCGGGTCTGGTCGTCGAAGCCGAGCCAGGCCGCGGCGCAGACGACCAGCAGCATGGCCCCGAAGAGGATGCCGGCCACGCGCGCACCGAACGGGCGCCACGTGTGCGGCAGCGAGAGCGGGGCCTCAGAGCCGGCAGGCATGGATGTCGGTCAGCAGGATGCCGCGGGCACCGATGTCGAAGAGCTCGTCCATGAGCCGCTGGGCGCCCTCGCGGGGCACCATCGCGCGGACCGCGACCCAGCCCTCGCGGCGCAGGGGGGCGATCGTGGGGCCCTCGATGCCGGGGGTGAGGGCGACCGCGGCGGCGACGTGCTCGTCGCGGACGTCGTAGTCCATCATCACGTAGCTGCGGGCCACGAGGACGCCCTCGACGCGGCGCCGGAAGACCTCGAAGCCGGACGGCACCGCACCGGAGCGTGTCACCAGCACGGCCTCGGACTCGAGGATCACGTCGCCGAAGATCTCGAGCCCGGCCTGACGCAGGGTGCTGCCGGTCTCGACCACGTCGGCGATCACGTCGGCCACACCGAGCTGGATGCTGGTCTCGACCGCGCCGTCGAGGCGGGTCACGCTCGCCTCGATCCCGTGCTCCTCGAGGAACGACCGCACGACCCCGACGTACGACGTGGCGATGCGGGTGCCCTCGAGCTGCGCCAGCTCGGTGAACCTGCCGACCGGACCGGCGAAGTGGAAGCGGCTGCGCCCGAACCCGAGGGTGAGCGCCTCCTCGGCCTTCGCGCCGGAGTCGCGGAGCAGGTCGCGGCCGGTGATGCCGACGTCGAGGGTGCCCTCGCCGACGTACAGCGCGATGTCGCGGGGGCGCAGGTAGAAGAACTCGACGCCGTTCTCGACGTCGATGAGCGTGAGCTCCTTGGAGTCGCTGCGCTGGCGGTAGCCCGACTCGCGGAGAATGTCGGAGGCCGCCTGGGCAAGGGCGCCCTTGTTGGGGACCGCGACCCGCAGCAGCTGGTCACCGGGAACGTCGTTGGTCGAGCCTGTCGGGACCATGATTCCTCAGAGGTGTGCGTAGACGTCGTCGAGCGAGATGCCGCTGGCGATCATGAGGACCTGCGCGTGGTAGAGCAGCTGGCTGATCTCCTCCGCGGCCCGCTCCTTGCCCTCGTGCTCGGCGGCCATCCAGGACTCGGCGGCCTCCTCGACCAGCTTCTTGCCGATCGCATGGACGCCGGCGTCGAGCTGCTGCACGGTGCCGGAACCCTCGGGTCGGGTCAGGGCCTTGTGGCTGAGCTCGGCCCAGAGACCTTCGAACGTCTTCACGGTCATCCACCCTAGGGCGTACGACGACCGCCGGCCGCCGCGGGACCGGTCCCCGGACCGGAGGCGCCCGTCAGGTCCCGTAGCCGCGCTTGACCGTCCGGATGGTCTGGGCGGTGACGAGCGCCGCCGCGGCGGCCTCGTAGCCCTTGTCCTCACGGGACCCTTGGAGACCGGCGCGGTCGAGCGCCTGCTCGTCGGTGTCGCAGGTGAGGAGCCCGAACCCGACCGGGATCTGGTGGTCGACGGCGACCCGGGTGAGCCCGTCGGTGGCGGCGTTGCACACGAAGTCGAAGTGCGGGGTGCCACCGCGGATGACGACGCCGAGAGCGACGACGGCGTCGTACCCCTGGCAGGCCAGCGTCTCCGCGAGCACCGGCAGCTCGAACGCGCCGGGGACCCGGACGACCATCGGTGCCTCGACCCGGTAGTCGCGGCAGGCGCGCTGGGCGCCGTCGAGCAGGCCGTCCATGACCTCGGTGTGCCAGCTGGCGGCGACGATCGCGACCCGCAGGTCGTGGCAGTCGACGGGCTTCTGCTCGGGGGCTCCGGCTCCGCTCATGGTCAGGCTCCGTTCGGCGTGAGGTCGCTGATCTGGCCGGCCAGGTCGGGCAGGTCGTGGCCCATCCGGTCGCGCTTGGTCAGCAGGTAGGCGAGGTTGTGGTCGTTGGGCCGGGGGGTGAGCCCGACCCGCTCGGCCACCCGGATGCCGAAGTCCTCGAGGCTGCTCGTCTTGTCGGGATTGTTGGTCAGCAGCCGCACGCTCGCGATGCCGAGGTCGCGCAGCACCTGGGTCGCGGTGCCGTAGTGCCGCGCGTCGGCGGGGAGCCCGAGGTCGAGGTTGGCGTCCACGGTGTCCCGGCCGCCGTCCTGGAGCTGGTAGGCCTGCAGCTTGGCGACCAGGCCGATCCCGCGTCCCTCGTGGCCGCGCAGGTAGATCACGACGCCGCGTCCCTCGGCGACGATCCGGTCCATCGCCTCGTCGAGCTGGGGTCCGCAGTCGCAGCGCGAGCTCCCGAACACGTCGCCGGTCAGGCACTCCGAGTGCACCCGGGTCAGCACGGGCTCGTCGCCCGACACGTCGCCGTACACCAGCGCAATGTGCTCGGAGTCGTCGACCGTGATCCGGTAGCCGTACGCCGTGAAGTCGCCGTGGCGGGTCGGGAGCCGGGTCTCGGCGACCCGCTTGACCAGCACCTCGTGGCGGCGCCGGTAGCGGACCAGGTCCTCGATCGAGATCATCGCGAGGCCGTGCTCGTCGGCGAACGCCCGCAGCTCGGGAGCCCGCTTCATCGTGCCGTCGTCGTTGACGACCTCGACCAGCACCCCGGCGGGGGTGAGCCCGGCCAGCGTGGCGAGGTCGACGGCCGCCTCGGTGTGCCCCCGGCGCACCAGCACCCCGCCCGCGCGGTAGCGCAGCGGGAAGACGTG
>JAOPYB010000260.1 GCA_025964835.1 Nocardioides sp.
GTTCTGAATGAGCTTGGAAGGCGAAGACCTCCGGGCGTGGAGTGGAGCTGTCTAGAAACCGCTCCCCACCCAGGAGGTCTTCGTGTCCCACGCTAACGCAGCCCTGACGCCGGTCATGCGCCTGAGACTCGCGCGTTTGATCGTTGAGGAGAACTGGCCCGTCGCTCGAGCAGCCGAGCGCTACAACGTGTCCTGGCCGACCGCGAAGCGGTGGGCCGATCGCTACCGCCGACTCGGCCGAGCCGGCATGGTCGATGCGTCCTCGCGCCCGCACCACTCACCGAATCGGACCCCGGCCCCGGTGGTCCGCAAGATCGTGCACCTGCGTTGGAAGCAGCGCCTGGGTCCGGTCGAGATCGGCTACCTAGTCGGGTGTGCTCCCTCGACGGTGCACGCGGTGCTGGTGCGGTGCCGGCTCAACCGGCTCTCCCACATCGACCGCGTGAGCGGTGAACCCATCCGACGCTACGAACACCCCTACCCGGGCTCACTGATCCATGTCGACGTCAAGAAGCTCGGCAACGTCCCCGACGGCGGGGGCTGGCGCTACGTCGGACGCAATCAGGGCAGGAAGAACCGTCAGGCGACCCCCGACAAGCAGCGCAACCAGTGGCACAACGCAAAGATGGGGACCGCGTTCGTGCACACCGTCCTCGACGACCACTCCCGGGTGGGCTACGCCGAGATCCACGACGACGAGACCGCCGCCACCGCGGCCGCGGTGCTGCGCCGCGCGGTGGCCTGGTTCGCCCTACGTGGTGTCATCGTCGAGCGGGTGCTGTCCGACAACGGCAGTTGCTACCGCGCCCACCTGTGGCGCGACACCTGCGCCGAGCTCGACATCGTGCACAAACGGACCCGGCCCTACCGGCCCCAGACCAACGGCAAGATCGAACGCTTCCACCGGACCCTGGCCGACGGCTGGGCCTTCAAGAAGTTCTACTCATCCGAGTCCGCTCGCCGAAACGCTCTGCCAGCATGGATCCACTACTACAACCACCACCGACCCCACACCGCAATCGGCAGGTCAACGCCCATCACCAGGTTGACCAACCTCTCCGGTCAGTACACCTAGACCCCCGGCCCTCACCAGTACTCGCTGTCGAGCTTGCCCTCCATGGCGCGCAGGTGCTGGCGCGAGCAGGTGTCGCAGTAGGTCCGCTTCCGGCCGTTCTCGACCGAGACGGTCCAGGTCAGGGTCTGCGCGTCGTCGGGCTCCTGGCGGCCGCAGAAGTCGCAGGTGGACATGGGGTGAGGCTACGCCTGCGGGTACGGCGAGAGCCGGGCACGACGTGGACGTCGTACCCGGCTCTCGGGGTCGTGCTACAGCGCGCGGGCCAGGGCGAGGCGGGCCTGCTGAGCGGCCTGCTCGGCCTTGCGGCTCAGGCGACGCGAACGGGCCAGGTTGTAGCCCTGTCGCAACTCGTGCGCCTCTCCCAGGCGCGCGGACATTTGCGCGCGGGCCAGGTTTTCGTACATGAGATTCATGGCGGTGCTCCGGTTTCGGTTGGTCTTCATCAGTGGGGTGTCGCTCTCTTGATGTCGGGCGCTCAGAACGAGCGGGCGATGGCGAGACGTGCCTGCTGCGCGGCCACTTCGGCCTTGCGGTGCAGACGGCGGCTGCGGGCCAGCTGGTGGCCGCGTCGCATGTACTGCGCCTCTCCCAGGCGCGCGGACATCTGCGCGCGGGCCAGGTTCTCGGGCATGAGGTTCATCGTGGTCTCCGGTTCGGGTCGGGTGCTGCTCGTGGGCGGTGCTGCGGGTGTCGCTCGGTGCTGCGGGTCAGGCGGCGGCCTCGTCCTTGCGGGGCCGGCCTCGGGGCCTCTTGCGCGGAATCACCACTCCTTGGAGGAACAGCTCACCGCCCCAGACGCCCCAGGGCTCGCGGCGCTCGAGGGCACCGTCCAGACAGAGGGCCTGGACCGGGCAGTCCTGGCACAGGGTCTTGGCGAACTCGACGTCGGCGGGCAGCTCTGCGAACCACAGCTCGGGGTTGCTGATCCGGCAGGGCAGCAGATCCTCGTCCACCTGACCGGCCCGGTCGTGAAGAGCTCCCAGGGTCGGCTCGGCCTGCTTCGGGGCTGCCCCGTCGGTGCGGTTGAGAACACTGATGGTCATGTGTGTCACCTCCTTCGTTCGACCTGTCGCGTGGGTGTTGCGGGGTTTGGAACGTCGTGGAAAAACGACAAAGGCCGCGGATCCCTGTCTGGGATCCGCGGCCTGGAGGTTGCCGGTGCTGTTGGTTCTCAACAGATCGGTGGTCTCCAGGCAGAGTTCCCCGGGAAGTAGCCCTGGGTGAGGCCCTTGACGGCCTCATCGGTGCCCGTGACGGTCTTGCGGTCCCGCACGACGGACGTGCCGATACCGGTGGCGCAGACCGTCGCCGTGCCGCGGGCGTGACCGGAAACGGGCATGCCAAAGGCGGACGGGGTCTGGGCCGTCATCGGGTTCAGGATGTTGCTCACTGCGTCCACCTCCATTCGTTTCCTTGGGCGCCGGCCTTGTCAGGACCGTGGTGCGCGGGTGTTGTGAGAGGAAAGTATCGCTCCCCCCATGTAATGGGCAAACGATTTTATGACTATTTCGAAAAAATGTTTGACGAGCCGCCGTCCGGGCTCAGCCGACGAGCGAGAGAACGTCCTCGCCGTAGCGATCGAGCTTCGAGCGGCCTATACCACTGATGCGCAGCAACGCCTCGGGGGTGCTCGGCCGGTGCTCGGCGATCAGCTGGAGCGTGGCGTCGGTGAAGACGACGAAGGCCGGCACGCTCTCCTCGCCGGCGCGCTCCTTGCGCCACTCGCGGAGGCGCTCGAAGAGCTCCTCGTCGTAGGAGGCGGGACAGTCGGCACAGCGGCCCCGCTTCTTCTCCGCGCCGGTCGCGAGCGGCTTGCCGCACTCGCGGCAGCTGGCGACCTTGCGGTTGCGGGCCGCCGTCTGCTCGACCCGGTGGTCGTCGGGGAGGAGGGCGTCGAGGAAGCGCGAGGGCTTGCGGGACGCGCGGCCCCCGGGGTTGCGCGAGAGCGACCAGGAGAGCGCCAGGTCGATGCGAGCGCGGGTCATGCCGACGTAGAGCAGGCGGCGTTCCTCCTCGACGGCGGCCGGGGTGTCGGCGTAGGTGATCGGGAGGGTGCCGTCCTGGAGGCCGCACAGGAAGACGGAGTCCCACTCGAGGCCCTTGGCCGCGTGGAAGGTGGCGAGCGTGACGCCCTCGGCGACCGGGGCGTGCTGCTCGGACGCGCGACGGTCGAGGTCGTCGACGAAGGCACCGAGGTCGGCGCCGGGGGTGCGCGCGAACTCGGTCGCCTGCGAGACCAGGGCCTGCCACGACTCCCAGCGGTCGCGGGTCTGGCCGCGGGCGGCGGGCGCCTGGCTGGTCCAGCCCATGCCGGCGAGCGTGCCGTGGACGGTCTCGAGGAGGTCGTCGCCCTCCCCCGACCGGGCGGCGCCCCGGAGCCGGGTGACGGCCTCGCGCACCTCGGGCCGGTCGAAGAAGCGCGCGGCGCCGCGGATGACGTAGGGGATGCCGCGGCCCGACAGGGCGTCCTCGTAGGCCTCGGACTGGGCGTTGATCCGGAACAGCACGGCGACCTCGGCCAGGCTGCGTCCCTGCTCGCGCAGCCGTGCGATCTTCGCCGCCGTGTGCTCGGCCTCGGCGACCTCGTCGGGGAGCGGCGTGAACGTCACCGCCGGGCCGGAGGGCCGCTGGGCCCGCAGCTCGACCCCGCGGCTCTCGGAACCGGCCAGCAGCGAGTTGGCGGCCGCGACGACCTCGGGCGTGGAGCGGTAGTTGCGCACCAGCTCGATCGACGCGGTGCCCGGGAACTTCGCGGGGAAGTCGCGGAGGTAGGAGGCGTTGGCGCCGGCGAAGGAGTAGATCGTCTGGGCGGGGTCGCCGACGACGCAGAGCTCGTCGCGGCCGCCGAGCCAGAGGTCGAGGAGCGCGGACTGGATCGGGGAGACGTCCTGGAAC
>JAOPYB010000316.1 GCA_025964835.1 Nocardioides sp.
GTGGGCATGGCGATGTCCGCACGACGGGTGCACGGCCTGCTCGACCCGGACGCAGCCCCCGGCAAGAGCCTCTTCGACCACCACGTCTACGCCCTGTGCTCCGACGGCGACCTCCAGGAAGGCGTCAGCGGCGAGGCCAGCTCGATCGCCGGCACCCAGGAGCTCGGCAACCTGACGCTCATCTACGACCGCAACCGCATCTCGATCGAGGGCAACACCGACATCGCCTTCACCGAGGACGTCGCGGCCCGCTACGAGGCCTACGGCTGGCACGTGCAGACCGTCGACTGGACCAACGGCGGCAAGAAGTACGTCGAGGACGTGCCCGCGCTGTACGACGCGATCACCGCCGCCGGCAGGGTCAGGAACAAGCCGTCGCTGATCGTCCTGGACACCATCATCGCGTGGCCCGCGCCCAACGCGCAGGGCACCGAGAAGGCCCACGGCAGCGCCCTGGGCGACGACGAGGTCGCGGCCACCAAGAAGGTGCTGGGGTGGGACCCCGACCTCACCTTCCAGGTGCCGGAGCAGGTCATCGCCCACACCCGCCGGCTCAGCGAGCGCGGCGCCGGGTGGGGCGCGGCGTGGAACGAGCAGTACGCCGCCTGGGCGGCCGCCAACCCGGACAAGGCGACCCTGCTGCACCGGCTCAAGGCCCGCACGCTCCCCGAGGGGCTCGAGGACGCGCTGCCGGTGTTCGAGGCGAGCGCCAAGGGCGTCGCCACCCGCACCGCCTCGAGCGACGTGATCAACGCGGTCGCCGCGCTGATGCCCGAGCTGTGGGGCGGCTCGGCCGACCTCGCGGGCTCCAACAACACCACGATCAAGTCGGCACCCTCGTTCCTCCCCCTCGACCGCGGCGTGGAGGAGTGGCAGGCCGACCCCCACCAGGGCCGCGTGCTCCACTTCGGGATCCGCGAGCACGGCATGGCCGCGATCATGAACGGCATCGCGGCCGACGCCCTGACCCGCGTCTTCGGCGGCACGTTTCTCACGTTCTCCGACTACATGCGCGGAGCGGTGCGGGTCGCGGCGCTGAGCCAGCTGCCGGTGACCTACGTGTGGACCCACGACTCGATCGGGCTCGGTGAGGACGGACCGACCCACCAGCCGATCGAGCACCTCGCCGCGCTGCGTGCCATGCCCGGGCTCGACGTCGTACGCCCCGCCGACGCCAACGAGACGGCCGCCTGCTGGTTCACGATCCTCGGCCACACGGACCGACCGGCAGCACTCGCGCTGACCCGGCAGAACGTGCCGGTGTTCCCCCGTGGCGAGGACGGGTTCGCCGAGACCAGTGACGTGCACCGCGGCGGCTACGTGCTGCTCGATGCGGAGGGCGGCGCCCCTGACGTAGTCCTCATCGCCACCGGCTCGGAGGTGCAGATCGCCGTCGAGGCGCGCACCACGCTCGCCGAGGCCGGCGTCCAGGCCCGGGTCGTTTCCATGCCGTGCGTGGAGTGGTTCGAGGACCAGGACCAGTCCTACCGCGACACTGTGATCCCGCCGATCGTCAAGGCGCGGGTCTCGGTCGAGGCGGGCGTGAAGCAGGGTTGGCGCGAGTACGTCGGCGACCACGGCCGGATCATCTCGATCGACCACTACGGCGCGTCGGCCGACTACGCCCGCATCTACCAGGAGTTCGGCGTCACCGCCGAGGCCGTCGTGTCTGCCGCCCACGACTCGATCCTGGCGGCCAGCGTCTGAGCGGACGCCGGATCGGGTACCCCACTGTTTTCCTAGGAGGAACAATGACTGACCGTCTGAAGGCCCTCGCTGACGCGGGGGTATCGATCTGGCTCGACGACCTGTCGCGCGAGCGCATCGAGAGCGGCAACCTGGCCGACCTCGTCAAGGAGAAGTCCGTCGTCGGGGTCACCACGAACCCGACCATCTTCGCCGGGGCGATCGCCGACGGTGAGCGCTACGACGAGCAGGTCGGCCAGCTCGTGGAGAAGGGTGAGCCCGTCGACCGGGTCATCTTCGAGCTGACCACCGAGGACGTCCGCAACGCCTGCGACATCCTGGCCACCGTCGCCGACGGCACGTCGTCGGACGGCCGGGTGTCCATCGAGGTGGAGCCGGACCTGGCCAACGACACCGAGGGCACGGTGGCGTCGGCACGGGCCCTGTGGTCCGCGGTCGACCGCCCCAACGCGCTCATCAAGATCCCGGCCACCAAGGAAGGGCTCCCCGCGATCACCGCGGCGATCGCCGAGGGCATCAGCGTCAACGTGACGCTGATCTTCAGCCTCGAGCGCTACCGCGAGGTCATGGACGCCTACCTGACGGGCCTCGAGCAGGCGCGCGACGCCGGCCTCGACCTCTCGTCGATCCAGTCCGTCGCGTCCTTCTTCGTCTCCCGGGTCGACTCCGAGGTCGACAAGCGCCTCGACGAGATCGGGACCGGCGACGCCAAGGCCCTCAAGGGCAAGGCCGCCATCGCGAACGCCCGGCTCGCCTACGCCGCCTTCGAGGAGGTCGTCGCCAGCGACCGCTGGAAGTCGCTGGACGAGGCGGGAGCCCACCGCCAGCGCCCGCTGTGGGCGTCGACCGGGGTGAAGAACGACGCCTACCCCGACACCCTGTACGTCACCGAGCTGGTCGTCGCCGACACCGTCAACACGATGCCCGAGAAGACCATGGACGCCTTCGCCGACCACGGCGAGGTCAACGGTGACACCGTCACCGGCCGGGCCGCCGAGTCCCAACGGGTCTTCGACGAGCTCGCCGAGGTCGGCATCGACCTCGACGACGTGCTGCTCACCATCGAGCAGGAGGGCGTCGACAAGTTTAAGAAGTCGTGGACCGAGCTCGTCGAGACCGTCAAGGGACAGATGGAGAAGGCGGCCGAGTGACCGACGCGCCCGTCGACCCCACCTCGACAGCGGCGTGGTCGGACCTCACCGCGCTCGCCGCGGGGTTCGAACCGGACCTGCGGCGCTGGTTCGAGGAGGACGCCGGCCGCGTCGAGCGGCTGACGTTCACCGCGGGGGACCTCCACGTCGACCTCTCGAAGTCGCTGCTCGAGGAGCCGGTCCTGGTGGCGCTCCTCGCCCTGGCCGAGCAGGTGGGAGTCGCGGAGCGTCGCGACGCGATGTTCCGCGGCGAGCGCATCAACGTCACCGAGGACCGCCCCGTGCTGCACACGGCACTGCGGCTCCCGGCCGACACGGCGCCCGGTGAGCGACCCAGCGTCGACGGGCAGGACGTCGTGGCCGACGTCCACGACGTGCTGCGGCGGGTCTACGACTTCGCCGACAGGGTGCGCAGCGGCGCCTGGACCGGCGTGACGGGGATGAGGATCCGCACGGTCGTGAACATCGGCATCGGCGGGTCCGACCTGGGCCCCGTCATGGCCTACGAGGCGCTCGCGCCGTACCGCCAGGACGGCCCCGAGGACGGCATCGACTGCCGCTTCATCAGCAACATCGACCCGACCGACGCCGCGACGACGCTGGCCGGTCTCGATCCCGCCTCGACGTTGTTCATCGTGTCCAGCAAGACCTTCGGCACGCTCGAGACCCTGACCAACGCGCGGCTGTGCAAGGCGTGGCTGCTGGACGGTCTCGGGTCGGTCGACCCGGAGGAAGCGGTCAGGAAGCACTTCGTCGCGGTCTCGACGGCCCTCGACAAGGTGGCCGACTTCGGCATCGACCCCGACAACGCGTTCGGGTTCTGGGACTGGGTCGGCGGCCGCTACTCCATGGACTCGGCGATCGGGACCTCCCTCGCGGTCGCCATCGGCCCGGAGCGCTTCGCCGAGCTCCTCGCCGGGTTCCACACGATGGACGAGCACTTCCGCACCGCGGAGCCGGCCCGCAACGTCCCGCTGCTGATGGGGCTGCTCAACATCTGGTACACCAACTTCCTGGGTGCTCAGACCCACGCCGTGCTCCCTTACGCCCAGCTGCTGCACCGGTTCCCGGCGTACCTCCAGCAGCTCACGATGGAGTCCAACGGCAAGGGCGTGCGCTGGGACGGCAGCCCGGTCGGCACCGACTCCGGCGAGGTCTTCTGGGGCGAGCCCGGCACCAACGGGCAGCACGCGTTCTACCAGCTCATCCACCAGGGCACCCGGCTGATCCCCGCCGACTTCATCGCGCTGGCCAACCCGAGCTACCCCCTCCGCGACGAGCAGGACGGCCAGAGCGTCGACGTGCACGAGCTGTTCCTCGCCAACTTCCTTGCCCAGACCCGGGCGCTCGCCTTCGGCAAGACCGCCGACGAGGTGCGGGCGGAGGGCACGGCCGAGGCCGTCGTGCCCGCGCGGGTCTTCACCGGCAACCGGCCGACGACGTCGATCATCGCCCCCGAGCTGACCCCGTCCGTGCTCGGCCAGCTGGTCGCGCTCTACGAGCACCTCACCTTCACCCAGGGCGCGATCTGGGGTATCGACAGCTTCGACCAGTGGGGCGTGGAGCTCGGCAAGCAGCTGGCCCAGCAGGTCGGCCCCGCGATCTCGGGGGACGCCGAGGCGCTGGCCGAGCAGGATCCGTCCACGCAGGCCCTGATCGCCTACTACCAGGAGCACCGCCGCCGATGACCCAGACCGATGACACATGGGCGAACCCGCTGCGCGACCCACAGGACCGCCGTCTGCCCCGGATCGCCGGCCCGTGCGGCATGGTGCTCTTCGGCGTCACCGGCGACCTGTCCCGCAAGAAGGTGATGCCGGCCATCTACGACCTCGCCAACCGGGGGCTGCTGCCCCCGGGCTTCAGCCTCGTGGGCTTCGCCCGCCGCGACTGGGCCAACCAGGACTTCGCGCAGATCGTGCACGACTCCGTCAAGGAGCACGCCCGCACGGAGTTCCGCGAGGAGGTGTGGAACCAGCTCGCCGAGGGCTTCCGGTTCGTCCCGGGCAACTTCGACGACGACGCGGCGTTCGAGAACCTGCGCCGCACCATCGAGGAGCTCGACG
>JAOPYB010000334.1 GCA_025964835.1 Nocardioides sp.
GATCATCCGCGACCTCGACCTGCTGCGCCCGATCTACGCCAAGACCGCCGCCTACGGCCACTTCGGCCGGGAGCTCCCCGAGTTCACCTGGGAGCGCACCGACCGCGTCGACGCCCTGAAGGCCGCCGTCGGCACCTGATCGACCCGCCCGAAACTCATCGCCGACCCGCCCGAAAGTTTTGGGCGGGTCGGCGTGCTTTCCGGGGCGTCCGTGGCCGCTGCTAGACATGTCGCCATGACCGACCAGACCCAGGAGCAGCTCGAGCTCCCCGTGCTGGCTCGCTTGCAGGTCAGGGATGCGAAGGCCCGCACCGCCAGGGCGACGCTGCGGAAGGCCGCGGCGGCCGAGCCCGCGGCGGTCGACCCGGTCGCCCGGGTGCTGGTCGACGTGCCGCTCGCCCACCTGGACCGGCCGTTCGACTACTCGGTGCCGGCCACGATGGCCGACGCGGCGGTTCCCGGCGTGCGGGTGAAGGTGCGCTTCGCCGGTCAGGACGTCGACGGCTACGTCCTCGAGCGCGCGACGAGCACCGACCACACCGGCACGCTCGCGCCGCTGCGGCGCGTGGTCAGCGCCGAGCCCGTCCTGAGCGCGGCGGTCGCGGCCCTCACCGCCGACGTCGCCGGGCGCTACGCCGGCACCCGCTCCGACGTCCTGCGCCTCGCCGTCCCGGCCCGGCACGCCACCACCGAGAAGCAGCCCACCACCCCGGCGGCCGCCCCCGCGCCGTTCGACCACTCCGCCGCCGCCGAGGCGTGGCGCGGCCACGAGCCCGGCGCCGCCTTCCTGCGGCACCTCGCCGAGGGGGGCAGCCCCCGGGCGGTCTGGGCCGCCGCGCCGGCCACCGACTGGCCGCACCTGCTCGCCCACGCCGCGGCCGCGACGTACGCCGGTGGCCGCGGCGCGCTCCTGTGCGTGCCGGACGGCAAGGACGTCGCCCGCGTCGACCGCGCCCTGACCGCGGTCCTCGGGCCGGGCCACCACGTCGCGCTCACCGCCGATGCCGGCCCCGCGCGCCGCTACGCCGACTTCCTCGCGGTCAGCCGCGGCGCGCGGCGGGTCGTGGTCGGCACCCGTGCCGCCGGGTTCGCTCCGGTGCACGACCTCGGCCTGCTCGCGATCTGGGACGACGGCGACGACCTGCACGCCGAGCCGAGGGCTCCCTACCCGCACACTCGCGAGACGCTGCTGCTGCGCGCCGAGCGGGAGGGCGCCGCCCTGCTCGTCGGCGGCTTCGCGCGCACGGTCGAGGGGGAGTACCTCCTCAAGTCCGGCTGGGCCCGCGAGCTGTCGCCGCCACGGGAGCTGCTGCGCGAGCGGGTGACGGTCGGCATCGCCGGCGCGTCCGACGGCGACCTCGCCCGCGACCCGCTCGCCCGGGCGAGCCGGGTGCCGCGCCAGGTCCACGAGGCGATCCGCACGGGTCTCCTCACGGGCCCGGTCCTCGTCCAGACCCCCCGCGCGGGATACGCCGCCTCTCTCGCCTGCGAGCGCTGCCGGATGCCCGCACGGTGCACGGCGTGCTCCGGCCCGCTCGCGCTGACGTCGCCCACGACACCGCCGGCCTGCCGCTGGTGCGGCACGGTCGCCGACGCGTGGTCCTGTCCGGAATGCGGTCACCGCGGGCTCCGTGCGCCCGTCCTCGGCGACGCCCGGACGGCCGAGGAGCTCGGGCGCTCGTTCCCGTCGACCCGGGTCCGCACCTCCAGCGGCGACACGGTCCTCGCCGACGTCGACGCGCGACCCGCCATCGTGGTCGCGACCCCGGGCGCCGAGCCGGTCGCCGACGGCGGCTACGCCACCGTGGTCCTGCTGGACACCTGGCTGATGCTCGGCCGCACCGACCTGCGCACCACCGAGGAGGCCGTGCGCCGCTGGGCCAACGCAGCAGCCCTGGTCCGGCCCGGGGGCGCGGTGATCGCCGTGGGCGACCCGACCCACCCGGCGCTGCAGGCCCTCGTGCGGTGGGACCTGGCCGGCTTCGCGGCCCGCGAGACCCGCGAGCGGGTGGAGGCGCACCTGCCGCCGGCCTCGCGGCTGGCCACGATCACGGGCAGCCCGGGCGCCGTCGACGACGCGGTGACCCTGTTGGAGGCTCCGCCGGCCGCCGAGGTCCTGGGGCCGGTCGCCACGGGTGACGAGGAGTCCCGGGTGGTCGTCCGGGTGCCACGCGCCCACGGGCCCGCGCTCTCGCGGGCCCTCGGCGACCTGCAGCGGCTGCGCTCCAGCCGCAAGCTCGACGCCGTGCGGATCCAGGTCGACCCGCCCTCGATCGGCTGACCCCTCCCACCGGGTGGACGTCACGGGCGCCGGATCCCCTCCCTAGACTGGCCCCGCATCCCCCAGTGCAAGGAGCTCCGTGGCCATCCAGCCCATCCGCCTGTTCGGCGACCCGATCCTCCGCAAGCCCGCGATCGAGGTCGTCGACTTCGACAAGGAGCTGCGCAGGCTCGTCGAGGACCTCACCGACACCATGCTCGACGCCCCCGGAGCCGGCCTCGCCGCGCCCCAGCTCGGCGTCGGCCTGCGGGCGTTCACGTGGAACGTCGAGGGCGAGATCGGCCACCTGATCAACCCGCGCCTCGATCTCTCGAACGAGACCCAGGACGGCCTCGAGGGCTGTCTGTCCATCCCGGACCTCTCCTTCGACTGCACGCGCGCCCTGCACGTGGTGGCCCACGGCTTCGACATGCACGGCGAGCCGGTGACGATCGAGGGCTCCGAGTTCCTGGCGCGGGCGATCCAGCACGAGACCGACCACCTCGACGGCATCCTCTTCGTCGACCGGCTCGACACCGAGGCCCGCAAGGCCGCGATGAAGGCGATCCGCGAGGCCGATTGGTTCGGCCTCGAGCGGCCGCAGGTCCGGCTCTCCCCGCACGCCACCAACGGGCTCCAGTTCTGATGAGGGTCGTCTTCGCCGGCACCCCCGAGGTCGCCGTCCCGGCGCTGGACGCCGTCGCACAGTCCCGTCACGAGCTGGTGGGCGTCGTGACCAGGCCCGACGCACCGTCCGGCCGCGGCCGCCGGCTCGAGGCCAGCCCGGTGGCGCGCCGGGCCGAGGAGCTCGGTGTGCCGGTCCTCAAGCCCGAGCACCCCCGTGACCCCGACTTCCAGGAGGCGCTGCGCGCCCTCGCGCCGGACGCGTGCCCGGTGGTGGCGTACGGCGCCCTCCTGCCGCAGTCCGCCCTCGACATCCCCGTGCACGGCTGGGTCAACCTGCACTTCTCCTGCCTGCCCGCCTGGCGCGGTGCGGCCCCGGTGCAGCACGCCATCTGGGCGGGCGACGAGGTCACCGGGGCCACCACGTTCCGCATCGTCAAGGCCCTCGACGCGGGACCGACGTTCGGTGTGATGACCGAGCGGATCCGTCCGACCGACACCGCGGGCGACCTGCTCGGCCGGCTGGCCGAGGGCGGGGCCGGCCTGCTCGTCGTCACCCTCGACGGCATCGAGGACGGCTCGCTGGAGGCCCGCGAGCAGCCCGAGGACGGCATCAGCCTGGCGCCCAAGATCCTGGTCGACGACGCCCGCGTCGACTGGCGCGAGCCGGCCGCCGGCGTCGACCGGCGGATCCGTGCCTGCACCCCCGGGCCGGGCGCCTGGTCGACCCACGAGGGTGCGCGGATCAAGATCGGCCCGGTGACGATCCCGGCGGCTCAGCCCGAGACCCGCCTGGCACCCGGCGTGCTTGTCATCGGCAAGAACGAGGTCCTCGTCGGCACCGGGACCGAAGCCGTGCTCCTCGGTGAGGTGAAGGCGGACGGCCGGAAGCAGATGAGGGCCGCCGACTGGGCACGCGGGCTCCGGCTCGACGGGGAAGTGTGTTTCGGTGACGCCTGAGCGTGGGCGCACTACGGTCGAGACCATGACCCGCCCGGCCCACGCGGACGACATCGCCGAGATCTGCTCGAGCCTCCCGGAGGTCGAGCTCGGCACGTCGTGGGGCGACCGGCCGACGTACAAGGTGCGCGGCAAGGGTTTCCTGCTCTACCGGATGGCTCACAAGACCGCCGTCGACCCCTCGACCGGTGAGCTGTACGACGACCTCCTCGTCATCACCACGCCCACCGAGGTCGAGAAGCTGGCGCTGGTCGAGGACGACCGGCTCCCGTTCTTCACGATCGACCACTTCCGGGGCTACAACGCGGTCCTGGTCCAGGAGTCGCGGCTCGGCGAGATCGATCGCGACGAGCTGGTGGAGATCATCACCGACGCGTGGGCGGCAAAGGCCCCGAAGACCCTGGTCAGGAAGTACTTCGAGAATGCCTGATCCCCGGCAACGGGGGCCACGACCGGGTGGGCGGCCGGCGGGGCCGAGGCCCACGGTCGACCCCGCGCGCGCTGCTGCCCTCGACGTGCTCAAGGCGGTCCGGGTGGAGCAGGCCTACACCAACCTCGTGCTGCCGGCGGTGCTGCGCCACCACGGCCTCACCGGCCGGGACGCGGCCTTCGTCACCGAGCTCGCGTCGGGCACGATCCGACGCCGCGGGACCTACGACGCGATCCTCGCCGCCTGCGTCGACCGTCCGCTGAGCAAGGTGGAGGCCAAGGTGCTCGACGCCCTGCGGCTCGGCACCCACCAGCTGCTCTCGATGCGGGTGCCCAGTCACGCCGCGATCAGCACGACCGTCGACCTGGTCCGCGCCAAGGTGAGCTCCGGAGCGGCCGGTTTCTCCAACGCGGTCCTGCGCCGGGTGAACGAGCACGAGCTGGCCGAGTGGATCGGGCGGGTCGCCCCGGACCCGCGGGTCGCGCCCACGCGGTTCGCGTCCATCGCCTACAGCCACCCGGCGTGGATCGTCGACGAGCTGCGCAACGCGGTCGGCTGGCACGAGCTCTACGACCTGCTCGCCGCTGACAACGAGGCGCCGCGGGTCACGCTCGTGGCACGTCCGGGGCGCTCGGTGCGCGAGGAGCTGCCCGGCGAGCCGACCCCGTGGTCGCCGTACGGCTCCGTCCTCGAGGGTGGCGACCCAGGGGCCGTGCCCGCGGTCGCCGAGGGCCGCGCGGGCGTCCAGGACGAGGGCTCCCAGCTCGTCGCGATGGCGCTGGCCGCCGCGCCGCTCACCGGCCGCGACGAGACCTGGCTCGACCTGTGCGCCGGCCCCGGCGGCAAGGCCGCCCTGCTCGCGGCCACCGCGGCCCAGCGCGGCGCGCACCTCACCGCCGTCG
>JAOPYB010000391.1 GCA_025964835.1 Nocardioides sp.
CCATCGCCTCCGCGCTGAGCCAGGCCCGCGTCAGCCTCGAGGACGCCGAGCGCCGCCAGGTCCTGCTCGAGGAGGCGCTCGAGGAGATCGAGCGCCAGCGCCTGTTCTCGGAGGCGATCCTCGACACGGTGGACGTCGGGCTCGTGCTGCTCGACGCCGACGGCACCTACCGGGCCATGAACCGCCGGCACCAGGACTTCATGCAGCTGGCCTACCCGGACGGCCACGCGGGCCGGGCCGGCCAGCTGGGCCTCGCCTTCGACGAGGACGGCACCACACCGCTGGTGCGCGAGCAGATGCCGACGTACCGCGCCAGCCAGGGCGAGGAGTACGACGACTGCCTGCTCTGGATCGGCCACGACCCGCGCACCAACCGGGCGGTGTCGGTGTCCGCGCGGTCGGTGCGCGACGACGCCGGCCGCTTCGCGGGGGCGGCGCTGGCCTACCACGACGTCACCGACTTCGTGCGCGCCCTGCGTGTGAAGGACGAGTTCGTGGCGTCGGTCTCGCACGAGCTCCGCACCCCGCTCACCTCGATCGTGGGGTACGTCGACATCCTCCAGGACCGGACCGACCTGCCCCGCGAGGTGCTGAGGCATCTCGGCGTCGTCGCGCGCAACACCGACCGACTCCAGCGGCTCGTCGCCGACCTGCTGCACACGGCCCAGGTCGACGAGGGGCCGATGCCGGTCATGCGGACCTCGACCGACCTCAGCAGGATCGTCCGCAACGCGGTCGAGGCGGCATCACCCACAGCGAAGGTCAACGGGATCGACCTGGACGTCGACATCCCCGAGCGCCTCGAGGTGATGGTCGACGGGCAGCGGATGGCGCAGGTGGTCGACAACCTGCTCTCCAACGCGATCAAGTACAGCCCCGGGGGCGGCCGGGTCGGTGTCCGGCTCGCGCGGGACGCGGACGGCGTCGAGCTGGCGATCAGCGACACGGGTATCGGGATCGACGCGACGGACCGGGACCGGCTCTTCACCCGGTTCTTCCGGGGCCAGCACGCCGCCGAGCAGTCGATCCAGGGGGTCGGGCTCGGGCTCAGCATCGCGATGTCGATCGTCGAGAGCCACGGTGGCCGGATCGACGTGGAGAGCGAACCGGGCTCGGGCAGCGTCTTCCGGGTGCGGATCCCGGTCGACTGAGGGGCACCCACGGCCGCGGTCAGTGGCAGGCGGGACAGGTCCCGAAGATCTCCAGCGTGTGGCTGACGTCGGAGTAGCCGTGCTCGCCGGCGATCGCCCGGGTCCACCGCTCCACCGGTGGGCCCTCGACCTCGACGGTGCTCCCGCACGCGCGGCAGACGAGGTGGTGGTGGTGGGTGTCCGAGCAGCGGCGGTAGATCGCCTCGCCGTCCTCGGTGCGCAGCATGTCGACCTCGCCGGCGTCGGCCAGCCGCTGCAGCGTCCGGTAGACCGTGGCCAGCCCGACGGGGTCACCCCGCTTCCCCAGCAGGTCGTGGATCTCCTGGGCGGAGCGGAAGTCGGTGAACGACGCGAGCGCGTCGGCGACGGCCAGGCGCTGCCGGGTCGGGCGCAGGGGTGGGTCAGTGCTCGTCATAGTGCTTCCCGTGCTCCGCGTGCCGGTGGCCGTCGTGGACGTAGTCGACGTGGTCGCCGTGGGCGACGGCGATGTGGCCGCACGCGTCCCCGTGCTCGTGCGGGTGCTCGCCGGTGGAGTGGTGCTCGATGTCCGCGACCGGGTCGTCGGCCGGGAACGGGGCCCGCAGCCGCTGCCGGTGTCGCAGCCAGATGCCGAGCGGCCAGGTCACGACGAAGCCGGCGAGCGAGAGCAGCACGATCGTCGGGCCGGGGGCGACCCGCTCGACGAAGGCCGCGATGACCAGGCCACCGACGGACGCCAGCGTGCCCAGGACCATCGAGGCCCCCAGGGTGCTGCGGAACGAGCGGGTGACCTGCTGGGTGGTGGCCACCGGCACCACCATCAGGGCCGAGACCAGCAGCAGGCCGACGGTCCGCATCGCGACCGTGACGCTGACCGCTGCGAGCACGGCGACGAGCAGGTTGTACGCGCGGACGTTCAGCCCGGCCACCCGGGCGAACTCCTGGTCCTGGGCGACCGCGAAGAGCTGGGGCGACAACCCGACGGCGATCGCGATGACCACGGCCGCGAGGCCCATCGTGACGAGCACGTCGGTCGCCGAGATGGTCGTGATGGAGCCGAAGAGGTAGGTCTGGAGGCTGGCCGCGCTCTGGTCGGCGAGGCCGGTAAGCAGGACGCCGCCGGCCAGTCCGCCGTAGAAGAGCAGGGCCAGGGCGACGTCGCCGTTGGTGTGGCCGCGCTCGCGGATCACCTCGATCAGGATCGCCCCGAGCACCGCCACCACCACCGCCGTCCAGGTGGGGGACGTGCCCGTCAGCAGGCCGAGCGCCACCCCGGTGACAGCGACGTGGCCGAGACCGTCGCCCATCAGCGCCAGCCGGCGCTGGACCAGGTAGGTGCCGACCGCCGGGGCGGCCAGCCCGGTGAAGAGCGCGGCCAGGAGTGCGCGCTGCATGAAGGGGAGCGCGAACAGCTCGAGCCCGCTCATCGGGGACCCTCCAGGGGCGCGGCGACGTCGGGAGCATGGTCGTGCTGGGCGGCAGGTGTCGCGTGGTGGTGGTGCGTGTGCGGCTCGCCGAAGTCGGGGTGGTGCACCTCGTGGTCGGCGAGCGGCGGGCCGTCGTACGCCACCCGCCCGTCGCGCATGACGACGGCGCGGTCGACCAGCGGGGCGAGCGGCCCGAGCTCGTGGGCCACGAGCACGATCGTCGCCCCGCGTCCCTTGAGCTGGCGCAGCGCGTCGGCCAGGGCGTGCTGGTTGGGCAGGTCGACGCCCGCGGTGGGCTCGTCGAGGAAGAACAGGTCGGGCTCGCCCGCGAGCGCGCGGGCGATCAGCACCCGCTGCTGCTGGCCACCGGACAGGTGCGAGACGCCGTCGCGGGCCCGGTCGTCCAGCCCGACCACCCGCAGGGCGTCGTGGATGGCGCGACGGTCCGAGCGCGACAGCGGCCGCAGGAGCCGGCGCCGGGTCAGCCGGCCCGACGCCACGACCTCCCACACCGAGGCCGGGACACCCGACGACGCACTGGTGCGCTGCGGCACGAAGCCGATCCGCTGCCAGGCCGCGAAGTCGTCGAAGGGGGTGCCGAAGAGGTGGAGCTCGCCGGCCGCCAGCGGGCGGAGGCCCGTGAGCGCGCGGACCAGCGTCGACTTGCCGGAGCCGTTGGCGCCCATCAGCGCCACGAACTCGCCGGACCCGACGGTGAGGTCGATGCCGCGCAGGATCGGCCGGCCGCCGATGGCGACCGCGCCGTCGACGAGTCGCACGGGCAGGGCGGTGTCGGTCATGAGCACCCGTTCGCCGTCTCGAGCGCCCGGAGGTTCTCCCGCATCAGCGACAGGTAGTCCCGGTCGGCGGTCTCGCTGCTCAGGCCCTCGATCGGGTCGAGGACCGCCGTCGTGATGCCCATGTCGTCGGCCAGGGACCGGGTCAGCCGGGGGCTGACCAGCCGCTCGCCGAAGACCGTCGTGATGCCGTCGGCATCGATCAGGTCCTGCAGCCTGGCCAGGTCGGTGGGCGTCGGCTCGGCGTCGGGGGAGAGGCCGGCGATGGGTGCCATGACGAGACCGTACTTCGCGAGGTAGCCGAACGCGTCGTGCGAGACCACGACCGTGGTGCGCTCGCAGTGCCCCAGGCCCCGGGCGTAGTCGGCGTCCAGGCGCTCCAGCTCGCCGCGCAGCTCGTCGGCGTTCGCCAGGTAGTCGTCCGCATGGTCGGGGTCGACCCTCGCGAGCCCGTCGGCCACGGCATCGCCGAGGTCGGCCAGGCGCAGCGGGTCCTGCCAGAAGTGCGGGTTGGTCTCGCCGTTCGCGTAGTCGACGGGGTCCACCACGTCCGCTGCGTCGATGACCTCGCCCGTGGCGTTCTGGTCGACCGCGTCGTCGATGGCCGGCTGGAACCCCCTCTCGTAGACGACGAGGTCGGCGAGCGCGAGGTCAGCGGTCTCGCCGATCGTGAGCTCCAGGTCGTGCGGCTCCTTGCCGGGCCGGGTCAGGTTGTCGACGCTCGCGCGGTCGCCCGCGACGCGCTCGGTGACGAACTGCAGCGGGTAGAACGCCGTCGCGACCTGGATGCCCGCCGTGTCCTCGCCGGACAGCGCAGCGCACCCGGACAGGACCCCACCACCGAGGAGGGCCAGGACCCCGAGCAGGCTCGAGGCGTGTCGGGTGATCATCATGAGAACGATTCTCAATGAGTTGAGAATCATTGTCAACAGGGCCTACGCTCGCCCCGTGCTGGTGGTGAGCAGGTTCCGCGTGCCCGAGTCCGAGGCGGTCGAGTTCCGGGCCGGCCTCGAGCGCGCCCATGCGGCGCTGGCCGAGCGGCCCGGCTACGTCGCCGGCTGGATCGGCCGCAACCTCGACGACCAGACGCTCTGGACCCTCGTGACGACCTGGGAGAACGTCGGCGGCTACCGCCGCGCCCTGTCGTCGTACGACGTCAAGCTGCACGCCGTGCCGCTGCTGAGCCGGGCCATCGACGAGCCGAGTGCCTTCGAGGTGGTCGAGCCGGGAGGCGACCTGAATGTCCAGGAGACCCGGTCGTTAGGCTGATCCCTTCCTGACCGGCAGCCAGCCGGCCGACCCGGTTTCGAGACGGTTGCTGCGCAACCTCCTCAACCAGCGAAAGGCAGCCCCGTGCCCAAGGCCCCCGCAACCACCGTCGACAGTGTCGTGTCCCTCTGCAAGCGGCGGGGTTTCGTCTACCCGTGTGGCGAGATCTACGGCGGCACCCGGTCGGCGTGGGACTACGGCCCCCTGGGCGTCGAGCTCAAGGACAACATCAAGCGCCAGTGGTGGAAGTCCATGGTGCAGATGCGAGACGACATGGTCGGGCTCGACTCCAGCGTGATCCTGCCGCGCCAGACGTGGGAGGCCAGCGGCCACGTCGACACGTTCTCCGACCCGCTGACCGAGTGCCAGTCCTGCCACAAGCGCTTCCGGGCCGACCACCTCCAGGAGGAGGCCGCCGAGAAGATGGCGAAGAAGGGCGGCGACCCGGTCGACCCGGACACCGTCGACCTCGCCACCCTGGCCTGCCCCAACTGCGGCACCCGCGGCGCGTGGACGCCCCCGCGCCAGTTCTCCGGGCTGCTCAAGACCTACCTCGGCGTGATCGAGGACGAGTCCGGGCTGCACTACCTGCGGCCCGAGACCGCGCAGGGCATCTTCCTCAACTTCGCGAACGTCGTGACGAGCAGCCGCCAGAAGCCGCCGTTCGGCATCGCCCAGATCGGCAAGAGCTTCCGCAACGAGATCACCCCCGGCAACTTCA
>JAOPYB010000393.1 GCA_025964835.1 Nocardioides sp.
ACACCATGGCAACGCTGGACCGCGACAAGGCCCTCGACATGGCCCTTGCCCAGATCGACAAGCAGTTCGGCAAGGGCTCCGTCATGCGCCTGGGCGACTCGCCCGAGGTCGCCATGAAGGTCATCCCGACCGGTTCGATCGCCCTCGACATCGCTCTCGGCGTCGGCGGACTGCCGCGTGGCCGGGTCGTGGAGGTCTACGGCCCCGAGGCGTCGGGCAAGACGACGGTCGCCCTGCACGCGGTGGCCAACGCCCAGGCGGCCGGCGGCATCGTCGCCTTCATCGACGCCGAGCACGCGCTCGACCCCGACTACGCCCGGGCGATCGGCGTCGACACCGATGCCCTGCTGATCAGCCAGCCCGACACCGGCGAGCAGGCGCTGGAGATCGCGGACATGCTGATCCGCTCCGGCGCGCTGGACCTGATCGTCGTCGACTCGGTGGCCGCTCTGGTGCCCCGCGCCGAGATCGAGGGCGAGATGGGCGACAGCCACGTCGGGCTGCAGGCCCGGCTGATGAGCCAGGCGCTCCGCAAGATCACCGGCGCCCTGAGCAACTCCGGCACGACCTGCATCTTCATCAACCAGCTGCGCGAGAAGGTCGGTGTCGTCTACGGCTCGCCGGAGGTCACCACCGGTGGCCGGGCGCTGAAGTTCTACTCCTCGGTCCGGCTCGACATCCGCCGGATCGAGACCCTCAAGCAGGGCACCGACGCGATCGGTAGCCGGGTCCGGGTCAAGGTGGTCAAGAACAAGGTCGCCGCACCGTTCAAGCAGGCGGAGCTCGACCTCATCTGGGGCACCGGCTTCAGCCGCGAGGGTGGCCTGATCGACATCGGTGTCGAGCAGGGCTTCGTCCGCAAGTCCGGCGCTTGGTACACCTACGAGGGCGACCAGCTCGGCCAGGGCAAGGAGAACGCCCGCACCTTCCTGCGCGACAACCCCGACCTGGCCAACGAGATCGAGAAGAAGATCCTCGAGAAGCTCGGGATCGGCCCGCAGGTCGACACCCCGGCCGACGCGTTCACCGCCGACGCCCCCGGCATCGACCCCGATGGCATCGACTTCTGAGCCCAGCCCCGGGCTGGACACCGGCCCCGAGGCTGATCCGGAGTCGGTCGGACGCAAGATCCTGCTCGACCAGCTGACCGGGCGCGCCCGGACCCGCGCCGAGCTGGCCGGCAAGCTGGCCGCCCGCGACGTGCCGGTCGACGTGGCCACCCGGCTGCTCGACCGGTTCGAGGAGGTCGGGCTGATCGACGACGAGAAGTTCGCCCGCGAGTGGATCGAGCAGCGTCAGTCGGGCCGCGGACTGGCCCGGCGGGCGCTGGCGATGGAGCTGCGCCGCAAGGGGATCGTGGACGAGGTCGCCCGGGAGGCCCTGGACGAGATCGAGCCCGACGACGAGGTGGAGGCGGCGCGGGCCCTGGTCCGGGCCAAGCTGCGCTCGGTGCGGTCCCTCGACCACGACAAGGCGCTGCGACGCCTCGTGGGCGTGCTGGCCCGCAAGGGTCACTCCTCGTCGGTGGCTTTCACCGTGGTCAAGGAGGAGCTCGCCACCGTGGTGCCCGAGGGGTCCGAGGACGCCGCGGTCGACCTCGACTGGTGACCGGGGGGCGCGGTCTCGCGACGCGTGGGTCGCAGCAGGGGGCTGTGGCGCTCGGCGGCACGCAGCCAGCCCCGGGTCATCTCCTCGTAGGCGCGCGGGCTGTGCATGTCGTGGCAACCCGACCACAGCCCGCCACCGGCGTACGTCAGCAGTGAGGTCGTGCACGCCGCGTGCTCGGACCCGTCGCCGGGGTCCCGCAGCTCGTGCCGGACCTCGAAGAGCGCCGTCTGCTCGACGCGGTCGACGACCTGCCAGGTCACCTGGGTGGAGGCCAGCCGGGTGCCGGGGAAGCGGGTGAGGATGTGGCGGACCAGGCCGGCGATCTCCGCCGGACCCACGGCGTCCCGCCCACGTGGGCGGCGGTAGACCGCGTCGGGGGTGAACTGGCCGCCGAACCCGGGCCAGTCCCGATCGAGGTGCAGACGCCCGAGTCTCGCGACGTAGGCGGCGAGGGCCGCCTCGATCCCCCGATCAAGCATGTGTAGATTCAACCAGTATCTACCGTTTCGTGAGGCCGATCGGCAAGAGCGGCGGGTGATCGACGCCGCAGGGGGTGGGGCGAGCGCACCGGTATGCCCCGCGACCCCCCGGGCACGGGGTGCAGGTGGCACGGACCTACATCGGGATCTCGGGCTGGACCTACCGCGCCTGGCGCGGGGACTTCTACCCCGACGGGCTCCCGCAGCGTCGGGAGCTGGCGTACGCCGCGTCCCGGATGACCTCGGTCGAGGTCAACGGGTCCTTCTACTCCCTGCAGTGGCCCTCCAGCTGGCAGCGCTGGGCCGAGGAGGTGCCCGACGGCTTCGTGTTCGCGGTCAAGGGGAGCCGCTTCATCACCCACTTCAAGCGGCTGGTCGACACCCGGGCCCCGCTGGCCAACTTCCTGGCCTCCGGCGTGCTGTCCCTCGGTGACCGGCTCGGCCCGCTGCTGTGGCAGCTGCCGGCCACGGTCCAGCACGACGAGCAGCGCCTCGCCGACTTCCTCGCGCTCCTGCCGCGCACCACGGGCGAGGCCGCAGCCCTCGCCGCCCAGCACGACGACCGGATCGCCGAGGAGCGGGTGTGGCGCGGCGAGGTGGTCGACCGACCGCTTCAGCACGCCCTGGAGCCGCGGCACCCTTCGTTCGCCTCCGAGCGTGCCCAGGCCCAGCTGGCCGACGCGGGGGTCGCGGTGGTGGTCGCCGAGTCGGCCGGTCGGTGGCCGGTCCTGGACCAGGCTCGTGGCCCGTTCGTCTACGTCCGCCTGCACGGCGAGACCGATCTCTACACCAGTCGCTACTCCGACCTGGCCCTGGACCGCTGGGCCGAGCGGGTGCGGGCGTGGACCGAGGAGGGCCGCGACGTCCACGTCTACTTCGACAACGACGCCCGGGGTCACGCGCCCCACGACGCGCTCCGGCTGATCGGTCGGCTGGAGGGGGCGGCACCCGGGTGGACCCCGTTGGTTACCGGC
>JAOPYB010000283.1 GCA_025964835.1 Nocardioides sp.
GGAGCGTGTAGCCGTGCTCCAGGTTGTGGACCAGCGCCTCGAGCGGCGGGCGGTCGTCGGCCGTGTAGAGCTTGCGGTCCATCGGCACCGGCGCGACGCCCGCGACGTTCCAGTGCGCGCCGAAGGCCGGCGGAGCGGTCGTGTAGTCGACGACGGTGCCCTCCGGCACGTGGTTCTGGTTGCCGTCGGCCTTCTTGGTCGTGATCTTCTCGCAGGTGGACGCCGGGGCGCCGATCTGGGAGAGCGCGAGCTTGTCGAACGCGCGGCCGTCCCACCAGTCCTTGATCGGCTTGAACGCCGCGGCAGCCACGATGAGCAGGGCGATCGTGGCGCAGACGCCGACGATCATGTAACCGCGGCGGCGGTCGCCGCCCCGCTGCTTCTTGCGGATCTGGTCGATGACCGCCTGGCGGTCGGACTTGGCGGGCTTCTTGGCCACGGGTTCGGTTCCTCGGAGGTTCGGACGGCTCGGTGAGGTGCTGTCGTCGGCGGGTCGACGGCAGAGTCTACGGAGTCACGGGCCGCAACCGGACCCCGGCGGAGGAATCCGCCGTGTCGGGCGACCCGGGGCCGGCCGGGGAGACCTGCCAGCCGTGCGCGAAGGCCAGGGCCGCGATGACCGCGGCGGCCTCGGCCGGGGCACGTACGACGAGCGCGTCGCCGTCGCCGACGACGCCGAGGAGGCCGACCGTCGCGAGGGCCGCGACCAGCTCGTCGGCGCCGGCCGCGGCGCCGAAGGGTGCCCGGTCCTCGGCCAGCCCGGCGAGCGCCCGGACCACCGCCTCGCGCGCGCCGTAGCCGAACAGGTCCGCGCCCTCGGCGCGGACCAGCGCCCGTGCGCCGGGGCCGTCGTCGCCGGGCGGGAGCACGAGGTCCGCGCGCCCCCGGACCAGCGCGAACGGCCGGCCGCCGAGCTTGCCCTGGGCGAGCTCGGCCATTCCGGCGATCTCGTCGGCCACCGCCGGCGCGGTCACCGCCAGCGTGTTGCCGTGACCGTCGACGCGGCCCTCGAACACCTCGGCGACGAGCAGGCCCGCGGCACCGATCGCGATGTCGGTCTGCCCCTCGCGCCAGGCACGTCCCGCGGTGTCGGTGACGATGACGCCGACATTGCGCCCGGTCCGCTCCCGGACCGCCGCGCGCACGGCCCGCGCCGAGGCGTCGGGGTCGACGGGGAGCAGCACCACGGTGCCCGCCTCGACGTTGGAGGCGTCGATCCCGGCAGCGGCCATGGTGAGCCCGTGGTGGGTGCGCACGATCGTCGTCGGCCCGCGCCGGGCCACGACCCGCTGGGTCTCGCCGGCGAGCGCGTCGTCCCGCGACCCCGGTCGGACCCGGCCCTCGGCCTTGCTGACCACCTTGCTGGTGACCACGACGACGTCGCCGTCCACGACGTCGACCAGTGCCAGCAGCAGCCCGGCGAGGTCGTCACCGGGACGGACCTCGGGCACTCCACCGGGAGCCACGACCGTGAGCTCGTGCCGCGAGGCGTCGCTCATCCCGCCACGAGCCCGACGGCCGCGGCGGCCATCGCGGCGGTGGCCCCGTGGTCGCTCATCATGAGCGGCACGGCGCGGCACGCGATCCCCGCCTCGGTCAGGCGGGCCACCTGGTCGGCGTCGCGCTCGTCGACGAGCCACCCGTCGAGCACGCCCCCGGCCGAGCGGGCGCCGTAGTGCAGGCCGACACCGGCCGCGCTGACCTCGACGCCGATCGACGTGAGCATCTGCTCGGCCATGCCGTGGACGTGGGTGCGGCCGACGATCGGCGAGAGCCCGACGACCGGGGCGCGGGTCGCGACGAGGGCCTCGCGGACCCTCGGCACCCCCAGGATCGGGCCCACCGACACCACCGGGTTGGAGGGCGGCAGCACCACGAGGTCGGCGTCGGTGATGGCATCGATGACGCCGGGCCCCGGCGCGGAGTCGTCGAGTCCCACGAAGATCACCGTCTCGGCTGGGACCTGGGCGCGCAACCGCACCCAGTACTCCTGGAAGTGCACCACCCGGCGCCCGCTGGCCGAGTCGGCGTCGGGGATCGCCACATGGGTCTCGACCCGGTCGTCGGTCATCGGCAGCAGCCGCACGGCGGCCCCGTGGACCGGGGTGAGCCAGCGCGTGCAGAGCGCCTCGGTGACCTGGGAGAGCGGGTAGCCCGCGTCGAGCATCTGGGTGCGGACCAGGTGGGTCGCGACGTCCCGGTCGCCCAGCCCGAACCAGGTCGGCTCCACGCCGTACGCCGCCAGCTCGGTCCGGACGCTCCACGTCTCGTCGCGCCGGCCCCAGCCCCGCTCGGGGTCGATCCCGTCGCCGAGGGTGTACATCACGGTGTCCAGGTCGGGACAGATCTTGAGCCCGTGGACCCAGATGTCGTCGGCGGTGTTCGCCACCACGGTGACCGTCGCGTCCGTGGCGACGCCGGGCAGCGATCCGGACGCGATGCCGTGCAGGAGCCCCTGGAGGAACCGGGCCCCGCCCGTACCCCCGGACAGCACCGTGATGTTCTGCATGCCCGTATCTTGCAGCACGGCTGGCGCGCGCCTGCGGGCCGGCGGCAATAGCACGAACGGGTGATTGCTTTCCATAGCAGATCCGGGCTTGACTTCAGGGGTACGACAGGCATGTAATTCCCACAGTGTTCTTCGCACCCGCTCCCCGCATCTTCCGCTAGGGACCGGGCCCGCGAAGGGCCACCTGCGGGAGATGGTGCAGCACCGGGTCGAAAGGGCGAGAGCCGTGAGAGAACTCTTTCTTCTCGACGGAGACGTCGAAGAAGCAGGCTGGCAGGACCGCGCGTTGTGCGCGCAGACAGATCCCGAGGCGTTCTTC
>JAOPYB010000435.1 GCA_025964835.1 Nocardioides sp.
TTCGAGGTCGCGACGCGACGCCCGCTGGCCACGTTCACCGAGATGAAGGACGACGGCTCCACCCTGGGCGGGTGCTGGATCTACACCGGCGTCTTCAAGGACGGCGTGAACCAGGCGGCCCGGCGCAAGCCCGGCAGCGAGCAGAACTACGTGGCGCCGGAGTGGGGCTGGGCGTGGCCGGCCAACCGGCGCACCCTCTACAACCGCGCCTCGGCCGACCCCGAGGGCAAGCCGTGGAGCGAGCGGAAGGCCTACGTGTGGTGGGACCCCGAGCGGGGGGAGGCCGGCGAGTGGACCGGACACGACGTACCGGACTTCCAGGTGGCCAAGCCGCCGTCGTACCGCGCACCCGAGGGTGCCGACGGTGTGGACGGCATCGAGGGGACCGACCCATTCATCATGCAGGGCGACGGGAAGGGCTCGCTCTTCGTGCCCAAGGGCCTCATCGACGGTCCGCTGCCCACCCACTACGAGCCCGTGGAGTCGCCGTTCCGGAACCCGATGTACGCCCAGCAGGCCAACCCGACCCGCAAGGAGTACGACCGCTCCGACAACCGGCTGAACCCCAGCCCACCGGAGGAGCACAGTGAGGTCTTCCCGTTCGTGTTCACCACCAGCCGGCTGACCGAGCATCACACGGCGGGCGGTATGAGCCGCTACGTGGCCCGGCTGGCCGAGCTGCAGCCGGAGATGTTCGTGGAGGTCTCGCCGGAGCTGGCGGAGGAGCGCGGGCTCGAGAACGGCGGCTGGTGCCACGTCGTGACGGCGCGCGCCGCCGTGGAGGGGCGGGTGCTGGTCACCGAGCGGCTCACGCCGCTGCGCGTCGAAGGTCGGACCATCCACCAGGTGTGGCTGCCCTACCACTGGGGCACGGGAGGGATGGTCACCGGCGACTCGGCCAATGACCTGTTCGGCATCTCCCTCGACCCCAACGTGCTGATCCAGGAGAGCAAGGTGGGCACCTGCGACGTACGACCCGGACGGCGGCCCACCGGCACCGCGCTGCTGCGGTTCGTCGAGGAGTACCAGCGCCGCTCTGGTGTGTACGACGACCACGCCCGGCCCATCGTGACCGCGGGGCCGACCGCGGCACGCCACGATGGCGGCGACGCCACCCCACAGCCCACCGGAGGATCCTGATGGCTGGCAAGAGAAGCCTGTTCGGCCCCGTGGACCCAGCAGCGGACGCCGGGTACGACGAGGACCACCCCACGCGCAAGGGGTTCTTCACCGACACCAGCATCTGCATCGGCTGCAAGGCCTGCGAGGTCGCGTGCAAGGAGTGGAACGACGTCCCGTCGGACCACTTCGAGATGCTCGGCTCCTCCTACGACAACAGCTTCTCGCTGAACGCCAACCAGTGGCGCCATGTGGCGTTCATCGAGCAGCCCAAGCGGCTGGGGGAGCAGGAGTCCGGCCTGCGCCGGCAGGCGGTCGAGGGGGCCGTCGCCCTGGGGATGCCCGGCCTCGGCGCGCCGCCGGACGTGTTGAAGGCCGAGGTCAGGCTGCCGGAGTCCGGCGAGGACGACGCGGTGGACCGGCCCGACTTCCGCTGGCTGATGTCGTCCGACGTCTGCAAGCACTGCACGCACGCCGCCTGCCTCGATGTCTGCCCCACCGGGTCCCTCTTCCGCTCCGAGTTCGGCACGGTGGTGGTCCAGGACGACATCTGCAACGGCTGCGGCTACTGCGTCCCCGCCTGTCCGTACGGCGTGATCGAACGGCGCAAGGGACCGAAGGGCGCCAAGAACGTCGGCATCGCCCAGAAGTGCACGCTGTGCTACGACCGCCTCGACGCGGGCACGACACCCGCGTGCGCGCAGGCCTGCCCGACCCAGTCCATCCAGTTCGGTGACGTCGAGGAGCTCCGCGAGCGTGCGAACGCGCGGGTCGAGACCCTGCACGAGGCCGGGATCATGGACGCCCGCCTCTACGGCAACGACCCCGACGACGGCGTGGGCGGCGCCGGCGCCTTCTTCCTGCTGCTCGACGAGCCCGAGGTCTACGGCTTCCCGCCCGACCCGGTGGTGACGACCAAGGACCTGCCCGACATGTTCCGCAAGGCCGGTCTGGCCGCCGTGACGCTGCTGGCCGGCGCAGCGATCTCCTTCCTCGGGAAGCGGGGGTGAGCGCGCCGATGAGCGGATCCGTCGGCCGCGAAGGAGTCCAGGACGAGCGCCCCGGCATCGACGCCACCCCCGGCTCCTCGGGCGGCCGCACCGGCCGCGGGAGACGGCGCGGCCGGCGCAGGGGTGGCGGCGACCGGTCGATGGTGCCGGAGGCCACGTTCACCTCCTACTACGGCCGCCCGATCGTCAAGCCGTCCCCGTGGGAGGCCGATATCCCGGCGTACCTGTTCGCGGGTGGGCTCGCGGCCGGGTCGTCGCTGATCGCCGCGGGAGCCGACCTCACGAACCGCCCGACGCTGCGCCGCTCGGGTCGCCTGGGTGCGATCGCCGCACTGACGTTCTCGATGGTGGCGCTCGTGCACGACCTCGGCAGACCGGCCCGCTTCGTGAACATGCTGCGGGTCGCCAAGCTCACCTCGCCGATGTCGGTCGGCACCTGGATCCTCTCGTTCTACGGCCCCTTCGCCGCTGCGGCCGCGGCCACCGAGCTGGTCGCGATGCTCCCCGCCCGGCACCGCGTGGGACCGCTCAGGCTGGCGCCGTACGTCGACCGCCCGGCCGGCGTCGTGGCCGCCCTGTTCGCGCCGCCCGTGGCTGCCTACACGGCCGTGCTGCTCGCCGATACCGCCACGCCCTCGTGGCACGCGGCGTACAAGGAGCTCCCCTTCGTCTTCGTCGGTTCCGCGGCCGCGGCCTCTGCCGGGCTCGGCCTGGTCACCTCGCCGCTCAGCGAGACGGGACCGGTGCGCCGGCTGGCGCTCGGCGGTGCCGTCCTCGAGCTGGTCATGGAGCACCGGATGGAGCACTCGATGGGCATCGCGGCCGAGCCGCTGCACCAGGGCCAGGCCGGCCGTCTGATGAGGGCAGCCAAGGTCCTGACGCTCGCCGGGGCTGCGGCATCCCTGCTCGCGGGTCGCAGCCGGACCGTCGCCGCCGTGTCCGGGGCCGCGCTGCTCGCCGGCTCGGCGTGCACTCGGTTCGGGGTCTTCGAGGCCGGACAGGCGTCGGCGCGTGACCCCAGGTACACCGTCGTCCCGCAGCGGGAGCGTCTCGAGCGTGGCGAGCCCGTCCGCTCCGACCGTGCGCCGGGGGCCTGAGTCCCGCCCCGACGGGGGGTTGCCTCAGCCCTGCGTCCAGCGCTCGGACTGCGTGAGCCGGAACAGGTAGGCCAGCGCCGGGAGCACCAGGACGGCGGCCAGGCCGACCGCGACGAGCAGCGCGACCAGCGTCGCGTCCGCGCCGGCGCCCTCGGCGATGGTGACCTGGTCCACGAGGAGCCAGGGGTACTGCCCGACTCCCCAGCCCAGAAGCACCGCGGCCACCGCGGTCACGGCCGTGAGCCGGGCCACTGAGAAGCGTCGCCGGGCGACCAGCAGCAGGGTGCCGGCCCCGGCCAGGCCGGAGAGGACGACCAGGGGGGCGGCGCGCCCCGTGAGGCCGTCGCTGAGGGTCGGGGCGTCGTGCGAGATCGGGACAAGGGCGGCGAAGACGACCACGCCGGTGACCAACCCGACGGCCAGGGTGCGCCGCCGCAGCGTCGCCGCGAGCCCGGTGTGGGCGGCGCGCTCAGCGTCGGCCGTCAGGAACACGCCGGCCAGGAACGAGCACGTGCCGACGGCGATGGCTCCGCCGAACAGCGACGTCGGGGTCAGCCACGACGCCCACAGGTCACCGCGCCCGTCGGCGGGCACGCGCCCCGAGGCGATGGCACCCGCGATCGTGCCGAAGAAGAACGGCGCGATCAGCGACGACCCGGCGAAGACGGCACCGAAGAGGCGGGCCTGCGCGAGGGTTCCGGAGTACTTGCGGAAGGCGAAGGCGGCGCCGCGCAGCACGATGCCCAGGAGGGCCAGGAGGAAGGGCACGAAGAGCGTGTGGGTCGCCGCGGCGAAGGTGGCGGGGAAGGCCGTCCACCAGGTGACGAGGACGTAGATCAGCCAGACGTGGTTGGCCTCCCACACGGGGCCGATGCTGTGGTCGACGAGGGTCCGCAACTCCGCGCCTCGAGAGCTGCCGCCGGCCGTCAGGTCGAAGAGCCCGGACCCGAAGTCGGCGCCCCCGAACAGCCCGTAGGCGAGGACTCCGGCGAACAGGGCGGCGGCGACCAGGAGGGGCAGGCTCACGTGTCCTCCCGCTGCGGTCCGTACGGGCTGGGCAGGTCCTCCTGGCCGGCGCGCCATCGGCGAGACATCGACCGGAGCACGGCGTAGGCGCCGACGGTCAGGCCGAGGTAGACCACGCACGCCCCGGCGTAGCTCCACCACAGCCCGGGGTTGTCCGTGGCGGCGTCGGCGGTCCGCAGCACCTGCCAGACCGTCCACGGCTGTCGGCCCACCTCGGTCGCGACCCAGCCGCTCTCGAGCGCGACCACGGCCAGCGGGCCGGCGAGGACCGCGAACCGGAGGAACCAGCGGTTGTCGCGCAGGTCGCGTCCGCGCCAGCGGGCCAGCCAGTAGACGACGACGGCGAGCATCAGGAGGCTCCCGATGCCGACCATCGACTGGAAGGCGACGTGCGTGATGTTGACGGGTGGCTGGTCCGCGGCGGGAAACGTGTCGAGACCGCGCACCGGCTTGTCGAACGACCCGCGGGCGATGA
>JAOPYB010000509.1 GCA_025964835.1 Nocardioides sp.
GGGTCGTGGTCCTGGTGGTCGACCTCGAGACCCGCGAGGCCGGTCGAGGCCAGGGCGGCGATGGTCGCCTCGTCGGGGCGCTCCTGCCCGGCGTGGCGCCCCCACGGGTGCGCGATCACGGTGACGCCACCGGCCTCGGCTACGACCCGGATCATCGTCTCCAGCGAGGCGGCGTACCGGTTCGCGTGCGCGGGACGACCGGGGTTCAGGTAGCGGGCGAACGCCTCGGAGCGGTCCCGGACCAGCCCGAGGTCGACGAGCGCGTCCGCCACGTGCGGCCGCCCGGTCGCGGCGGTGCCGCCGGCCACCCGGTGCACGTCGTCGCTGTGGATGTCGACGCCGAGCTCGCGGAGCCGCTCGAGCATCGCGGGCAGCCGGGCGCTGCGGCCGTCGAGGACCTTCGCCAGCTCGTCGACCAGGGGTGGGTACGTCGGGTCCGGGAGGTAGGCGAGCAGGTGCACGGCTCGCCCGTCGTGCCGGGTGCTGATCTCCATGCCCCGGACCAGGTCGATCCCGGCCTCGCGGGCGGCCGCCTCGGCCTCCGGCCAGCCCGCGGCGGTGTCGTGGTCGGTGATCGCCAGGACGTCGAGCCCCGCCTCCGCACCGGCGCGCACCAGGTCCCCGGGTGTCTGGGTGCCGTCGCTGGCCCGCGAGTGGGTGTGGAGGTCGATGCGCACTGGAGCAGCGTACTGAGCGGCGATGCCGGCGACCCTTTCGTGGAGATCGACGGTTCAGCCGGCTTCGTGACTGCTGTCATTCGCGGTGCAATGACACGGATTGCAGTCCGAGTCACGCTTCGCGTCGAGCTTGAGCGGTTCCAGAAGTGGTACGTCTCGGCAGGTTGGCGCGTAGACGCGGCCGTCCGGCCAGGCTTAGCTGCCGACGACCGCTTCCAGCCTCTCCAAGCGTCGCTCGGCGGTCGGGTTCTGCTCCAGGGCCTCGGGCACAGCTCGCGTGCGTTCGATCATCGTTCGCAGCCGCTTCTTGTCCTTGGCGGTGAGGTCGAATACTGCGGTGTCGCCGGAGGCGAGCATGGCCGCGAGGACGGCGAAGTCGTAACAGTGACGCTCGAGCCCAAGGCCGTAGGTTTCGAGGCGCGCAGCGGCCTTCATGATCATGGCGCTGAGAAGTACCGGCCGCCGCACATGTCCGACGCGGCCACCGACCTGTACCTCGACGACCTCGCTGCGGTTCAGTGCCTGAGTGCCTCCCGGCGCGGCCACCGTAGGGAATCCGCTCGCGCTGACTCGCTTGCCCGCCCTTTCGCTGAGGCCTTCGGGGACCAGTACATCGATCACGGCAGCACCGCGGGTCCACCGATGCTGGATGCCGTCCACGCTCGGCCGCCCAGGCTCGAAGCCCATCTCCGTCAACGCTGCCGTCACCCGCCCCAGCACCTGCGGTTCTCGAGCGTTGACGACCGCGTCCGCGTCAGTTGTTGGGCGCAGCGGCTCGTAGCCCCGCTCGGCACAGTGCAGGTGAACCATCTGACCTCCGATCAGCGTCCACTCCTCGGGACGCGCCTCGTACAGGTCGAGGAGCGCATGCCAGCCCTGCTCCTGCGCCTGGCTCATCGCCGGAAGAACGATCACGCAGGAATCCCGTGCTCGCCGCTCGGGACGAGCGCGTCGATGGCCTCGTCGAGCAGCTCGTGTGCACGGACGAGCTCCCGCGGACCGCCATGCTCAGCCAGGTCCGCAGCGAGCAGCATCGGTCCGATGGCCGGCGGACGCACAGGGCTGACGTGCAGGACCACGTTCGGCCGGTCGTCGATGCCGGGAAGCTCAAGCCAGTAGGCCGATGCGATCGCGTCGACGTCGTCTGCCTTCACGTAACCCTCGAGTAGGCGTAGGTCGTCCATGCCTGAGCGCGGGTCGGACAGGCCGGAGGGGACCAGTCGTAAATCTTCGCGCAGAGCATTCAGATCCGAAGGCGCCGCTACGAACAGGCGTCGCGAGGACCGGTTCCTCAACCAAGCCAGCAGATTGTCGTGGTCTCGGTTCTCGACTGCCTCCGCCAAGCGGTGCACGGCGCGATTACGCGACGAACGACTCAGACGCTGAGCTTCGCTCACGAAGTCTTCGAGAGCATCGCCGTCGCCGGCTGCTGCCGGTTCCTTAGCGTCTGGTTCCAGGTCGGCGAGGACAGCTTCGGCGATGCGCATGCGGGACAACAGGGCGCGATGCTGAGCCGCCACGTCACGCACCGGCTCCATGGCCCTGAGTCGCGCAGCGACTGCGTCCGACACCGGCTTTGCCTGCACTGCGTCGGCGTCAACGGCCGCGGCGACGGACTTGCCAGCCGGGAACGAGCCAGGCGCTGACAACGCGGCCCTTTGGAACGCCGCGGAGTCGAGGGCAGGCTTCAGAGCCTCGCGGATAGCTGCGGCAGCGGCCCCAGCCCCGGCGGACTGGATGGCGGCTCGAGCCGGTTCCAAGGCCTGATGAATTGCGGCGAACTGGCTGGACGGCAGCGCCGCCTTGGCGATCTCAGAGGCGACGAGCGACCACCACACCGAAGCCGGCGAGACGGGCCGGCCTACCCGCACTGGGGCTGGCGACGACACTGCCAGGTCGACTAGCCAGCGGCCGCCAATCTTCTCCGCGACCAGCGTGCCGGCGTCGATGCGCTGGCGAACCCGGGCGGGGGAGACCCCCAGCCTTTCGGCTGCCTGCTGAACGGACATCTTCGCCATGTTCATAATGCTATCGTTTTCGCAAGCATTATGAAACACCCAGTCTTGAGCGACGCGGTCCGTGCTCGCGTGGTCGTATCGCGGTCGACTGATCAGGGGGCTGCCCCAGGCGATGGATCACTTTCCCGGCCACGTTCCCGCCGGTGACCGCGATGTGGCCCTGCGCGGAACCATGGTCGTACGAGCCGCCACCGCTACCGGAGTTCGAGTTGCCGCCGCCGGACCAGCCCCGCCTCCCTCCTACGTAGCCGGGCACGTGGCTGCGGATCCTCGTCTTCTTCGTCCTCGTCCTCCTCTTCGTCCTCCGACGGAGCCGAGGTCAGTCGCGGTCAGGCAACGACAGCCGGGTGCAGCCACCCTGGGGGCCTTAGCTGCGAGGCTTCACTCTGGGCGGTGCACCTGCGTCGGAATGACCCGCTGACAACGACTCCGGTTCGTACAGCGACGTACAGAAGTGCCCCAGGCAAGTCATTCGCACGCTCAGCGCGCCGCCAGACACTGACTTTGGTACGTCCGCGTACGACGGTCGCTGCATCCTGGGCGGTGTGGGACGCCCACGGGGAGCTGTAGGCGCGGTCACCACTCGGGCTTCGGACCGCCGAACGGCATCTCGACCAGCGGTGGGCCGAGCCGGGAGACGTCGCGCAGCAGCCAGTCGTCGCGGAAGAGGAGGACGGCCGCGGCCGGGCGCAGCACGATCCACAGCCAGCGTCCCTCGGCCTCGCCGGCGAGCACCGACCGGTCGAACTCCTGGCTCGACGAGCTGGTCGAGACGACCCACAGACCCACGGCCTTGCTCCCGAGGTGGACCCGCACGGCGGGCGGGCCGTCGCCGACATCGGTGCCGGGCCCGTCGCCCGTCAGGCCGGCGCAGCGCGAGCCGAGCCCGGTGCCCGCCTCCTCCGCGATGACGAGCACGTCGACGGGGCCGTCCAGCTCGCTGGTCCCGGAGCAGCAGGTCATGGTCGCGACCGGGTGGTCCGGCGCCTCCCCCACCACCCCGAAGTCGGTCACCGACCAGCCTGGGCTCATCGGCCAGGGGAGGTAGGTCGGAAACTCCCTCGAGGCCCGCAGATGATCGATGAACGCGTCGTACGACGCCTCCGCCGGTCGCCAGAGCGGGCGAACCCGGCCGTGCTGCGGGCAGGACCAGTCGGCCGAGCCCCCCTCGAGCTGGACGACGGGGACCGGGCAGCGTGGGCAGCCGGCTGCGAGCGACATGCGTCAACGGTGGGGGTGGCGCCGAGGGTCCGTCAAGAGTTCCAGCGCAGCACGACCGGGGACTCCCGCTCGTGGCCGAGCACCGATACCGTCGCGGTGTCCAGGCGGAACAGCCGGCCGTCGGCGACCGGGAGTCCGAGCCAGCGCGCGGTCAGCGCCCGGAGCGCGTGGCCGTGGCCGAAGACGAGGCACTGGCCGTCGACGTCCCGGAGCCGGGCGACCACCCGGTCCAGGCGTTCCTCGAGCTGGGCCGCGCTCTCGCCGCCGGGGCAGGGGTGGGTCCACACGGTCCAGCCGGGGACGCTCTCCCGGATCCTCGCGGTCGTCACGCCCTCGTAGTCGCCGTACGCCCACTCGGCCAGGTCCGGATCCACCTCGGCCTCCTCGTGCCCCGCCAGCGCGGCGGTCGTCCGGGCTCGCTGCCGCGGGCTCGACAGGACGAGCGCGAAGTCGATCCCCGCGAGACGCTCGCGCAGGCCGCGCGCCACGCTCTCGCCCTCGGGCAGCAGCGGCAGGTCGGTCGTCGACGTGTGCCGGCCACTGCGGCTCCACTCGGTCTCGCCGTGCCGGACCAACCAGACCTCGTCGACGTCGCCCTCACCCATGGGGCAAGTGTCGCACCCGGGGGAGGTCACACCTCCGCGAGCACGACCACGCGGTCGCCCGGCCGGACGAGGAACGTCTCGGCCTTGGCCGGGTTCACCCGGACGCCGAAGTCGCTGCCCTGGTCGCCGGCCAGGGACACCGAGCGGTAGCCCAGCGCGGTCTCGTTGCGGCGTACGGCGCCCGCCACGATCGTCGCGAAGCTCACCTCGTGCCCCGGCCGGACGTACCACTCGGCCGGTCGCAGGTAGATCTCGCTGCCCTCGTTGCCGAGCAGCTCGCCGAAGACGGACTCGAGCCGCTGGTCCTCGGAGAGCTGGGTGACCAGCAGGCTGACGATCTCGCCGCTCACGACGACGTCGTCGACGTGCGCGACCTGGGCGAGGACCCGGTTGCGGTCGTCGAGCATCTCGCTCACCACCGGCGTGAACTCCTCGAAGTGGGCCAGGATGTCGCGCACGTGCAGCAGCGTGACCAGCGTCCGCGCATCGGCCGCTTGCACCCCGAGGTGGTCGGAGTAGCAGAGCACGATCACCTGGTCGAGGCCCGGCACGACGTGCGTCTCGAGCGTCGCCCGGTCGGTCGTCGGGCCGTGCACGACGGTCACGTGGAGGTTCTCGAGCGCGGGGACCCGCGGTTCGCCGTGCGAGGTGAGCAGCACCAGAGACGAGCCGGGTGGTGCGTAGTGGTCGAGCTCGCGCAGGATGATCGGTGCGCGCTCGTTCCACCCGACCAGCAGCCCCCGGGTGGCGTGCTCGTCGCGGCCCTCCTCGGTGCCCAGCAGAGCGAGGTCCGGCCGGGTGGTGGTCAGCCTCGACCCGTCGAGGGCGGAGTCGTCCTCGGCCACGACGATCAACGTCTGGGCGTCGATGCGTGTGTCCGCGGGCGGGTTCAGCTTCGTCACGCCGCCGTCGATCATGCCGATCACCGAGGCGCTCTCGAAGGCGAGCTGTGCGTCGCCGTACGTCGATCCCGCGAGCGCGTGCTCCTCCAGGAAGTAGATCTCGTCGCCGTCGTAGTCGAAGAGCTCGGTGTAGACCGCGGCCGCGCCGGACTGGCGGGAGGTCTGCACGACCAGCTTCGCGACCGTCTCGCGGATGTCCAGGAGCACGGTGCGGTCGGCGCCGACCAGGCGCGCGGCCTCGAGGTTGCTGGGGTTGCGGATCTCGGCCACGATCCGCGGGCCGTCGGGCCCGCCGTGCGTGAGCGCCAGCAGCGTCTTGATGACCTCGCTGTCGGGATCCTCGGAATCCGGGGCCAGCAGGATCACGGACCGGGCCGAGGCGTGGCTGCTCAGCGCCAGGTCGTCGATGTCCATCGGCGACCCGGACCGGCAGATGACCCGGGTGCCGCGGGTGTCGGGCACCTTGGCCTTGAGCTCGTCCTCCATCTCGACCTTGTCGCGGTCGGCGAGGATCACGATGACCGGGCGGCGCCTGCTCTCGTTGGCGAGGGTCAGCTCGCGCACGATCGTGAAGATCGAGTCCGACCAGCCGAGCACCACCGTGTGGTCCTTCTCGAGGACGATCGAGCGGCCGCGCCGCAGGTCGGCGAGCTTCGCGTCGATGCCGGTGGCGATGACGCCGATCAGGGCGCTGACGATGAACAGGCCGCCGATGGTCAGCAGCAGCATCGTGAGCAGGAACCCCCACGATCCCACGTCCCCGCCGATGTAGCCGGGGTCGAGGGCGTGCAACAGGCTGTAGAAGAGCTCCTTGAAGAAGCCCCGGCCGGTCGTGTCCGAGGAGCGCAGCCGGAAGATCGTGGTCACGACCGTGAAGACCGTGACGAGCACCAGCGTGATCACCGTGAGCCAGGCGATCAGCGCCGGGGTGCCGCCGGCCATCGAGTTGTCGAACCAGTAGCGGGCCCGGTCCCCGAACCGCCGCTCCGACGCGGACCTCGCCGTGGACCTGGTCGACGTCGTGCCGCCCTCCGCCATCGCCTTCTTGGTCCGCTGCCGCAGCTGTTGTCCCGTGCGTGCCATGCCCACTCCCTCACCGCGCGCCGGGGGAACCCCACGGCCATCCCGAATCCTGTCGCAAGGCCGGCGCCCCGACACGCCTTTTGAGGGGACCTTACGGAATGCGGACGGTACGGCGTCGCGGGCGCCGCGGCGCAGTCGGCTCGCAGGCGGAGCCGCGCCCCCCGTGCCACCATCTACCCATGTCGAGTCCCGTGCCGCTGGCGCACTCCCGGTTGGCCGGGGCGGCGGGGTTCTTCGCCCAGGGGATGGTCTTCATCAGCCTGACCACCCGGCTCCCGGACTTCTCCGACCGCTGGGACGTGGGCGAGGTCCAGCTGTCCCTGCTGCTGCTGATGATGGTGCTGCTCGCCGGTGCCGGCTCGGTGCTGGCCGAGACGCTGGCGAAGCGCCGCGACAGCGCGACGATGCTGCGCGCCGGCCTGCTCCTCATCGGCATCGGCGTGGTGCTGATCGCCACGGCTCCCGTCGAGGGGGTCTTCATCGGCGCGATGGCGGTCTACGGCATCGGGCTGGGCGTCGTCGACGCGGCCACGAACATGCAGGCGGTGGCGCTCGAGCACCTCTACGAGCGGCCGATCCTGCCGTCGTTCCACGGGGCCTGGACACTGGGCGGCGTCGTCGGCGCCGGCCTGGCGCTCCTGACGGGTTCGCTGCCGCTCTGGACGGTGGCCCTCGGGGCGGTCGTGCCGCTGGCCGTGCTCCTCGCACCCCTCCTCCCCCGCGTCAGCGCCGTGCCGGACACCGCCGCGGCGGCGGCGGTGCCGTGGCGCCCGATCGTGCTGGTCGGGCTCGGGATGGTGCTCTTCTACATGGTCGACACGGCCACCCAGACCTGGGGACCGCTGTTCCTGGACCACACGTTCGACACCCCGTCGGGCCTGGTCGCGCTGGCCACGTTCCCGTACCTGATCGCCAGTGGGATCTTCCGGCTGGCCGGCGACCGGATGGTCACGGCGTACGGCGCGGTGGGCGTGCTGCGGGTCGGTGCGGTGGTGGCCTGCGGAGCCCTGGGCGTCGTGGTCTTCGCCCCCACCTGGCCGGTGGCCGTGCTCGGCTTCACGATCCTGGGGGCCGGGGTGGCGGTCATCGCACCGCTCAGCTTCTCAGCAGCCGCCCGGATCGCCGGCGGCGACGAGGTCGACCCGGTGGTCCGCCAGGCGCGGGTCGACGCGGTGATCGCTCGGTTCAACCAGTTCAACTACGTGGGTGCGCTGCTCGGCTCCGTGCTCACCGGCCTGGTGGGTTCGGGTTCGCTGCGGATCGGCTTCGCCGTCCCGATGGTGCTGATCCTCGGGATCCTGCCGCTCGCGCGGGCCTTCGCACCGCCGGTCAGTGCACCCCGGCCATCAGACGTCGGATCGGCTTCGTGAACACCAGGACCAGCACGCCGACGACGATCGCCACCAGCCCGATGAGGAGGAAGTAGCCCGTCTCGTCCTCGGGGTCGTAGTAGCCCGCGAGCTTGCCGGCCATCGCGGTACCGAGCGCGACCCAGGAAGTACAGCGCCACCAGCTGGGTGTGGAACCGCTGGGGCGCGAGCTTGGTCGACAGCGACAGCCCGACCGGCGAGATGAGCAGCTCCGCGATCGTGAAGAGCAGCAGGAGGCCGGACAGCGCCAGCAGGGGTACGGCGTTCTCGCCCTCGGGCATGAGCAGGAACGGCAGGAACGCCACCCCCATCACGACGGTCCCGAGCCCGAACTTGACCGGGGTCGAGGGCTGCCGCGGCCCGAGCCGGGTCCACGTGGCGGCGAAGACGGCGTTGGTCACGAACATCGGCACGAACGACCAGACCCGGCTGCGCTCCCGTCGGTGATCTCGCGGCTCGACAGGATCACGGCGAAGTAGGCGCGGGCGGCGACGATGGTCACGACCACGACGATGTCGGCGAGCCGGTCCGCGGTGATGACGTCCGTGACGACGAGGATCGCCACCGGGGCGAGGACGACGACGGCGCCGACGGCGTACCGCCAGCGCGCCGGCGCCGGCAGCGGGTTCGGCACGTGGTTGGTCTCGTCGGGCAGGCTCTTGCGGCCGAGGGAGTACTGCACGAGCCCGAAGAACATGCCGACCGCGGCCAGGCCGAAGCCGTAGTGGAACCCGTAGTCCTTCTGGAGCAGGCCGGTCAGCAGCGGGCCGACGAGGGCGCCGATGTTGATGCCCATGTAGAAGATCGAGAAGCCCGCGTCGCGGCGCTCGTCGTCGGCGGCGTAGAGGGACCCGACCAGCGAGGTGGCGTTGGCCTTGACGCCGCCGCTGCCGAGGGCGATCAGGACCAGCCCGATCCCGACGCCCTCGACGCCCGGGACCAGGGAGAGGGCGATGTGGCCGAGCATGACGACGACGGCCGAGTAGAACAGCGTGCGCTCGGCCCCAGGACCCGGTCGGCGAACCAGGCGCCCAGGATCGTGGCGAGGTAGACACCGCCGCCGTACGCCCCGACGATGCCGGTGGCCACGGCGGTGTCGATGCCGAGGCCACCCTCGGCGACCGAGAAGTACAGGTAGATCGCGAGGATGCCCTGCATGCCGTAGAAGCTGAACCGCTCCCACATCTCCACGCCGAAGAGGTTGGCGAGGACCCGCGGTTGACCGAAGAAGCCCCGGTCGGAGCGGTCGGCGGAGGCGTCGAGCGGGCCGCCCCGGGCGGAGTCGATCTGGTCGGTCACCCGCTCGACCCCGCCACCGGTCGGCGCGACGGGGCAAGCCGGCAGCGGCGGGACGTGCGACCGACCCGGACTACTCGGCGGTGTCGGCGCCGGGCCAGTTCTTGTCCGGCTGCGGGACCGGGCGACCGGGCTGCTCGCCGCCGCGCGCCTCGAGGTAGCTGTCCTTCGGCACCATCACCTTGCGGCGGAAGATGCAGACGATCTTGCCGTCCTGGTTGTAGCCGATCGTCTCGACGTGCACGACGCCCCGGTCGTCCTTGGACTTCGACTCCCACTTGTCGAGCACCGTGGTCTCGCCGTACAGCGTGTCGCCGTGGAAGGTCGGCGCGACGTGGCGCAGCGACTCGATCTCGAGGTTGGCGATCGCCTTGCCGGAGACGTCGGGGACCGACATGCCGAGCAGGATCGAGTAGACGTAGTTGCCGACCACGACGTTCT
>JAOPYB010000518.1 GCA_025964835.1 Nocardioides sp.
ACAAGGTGCTCGTCCCCGAGATGAACCTCGGCCAGCTCTCGCTGCTGCTGCGCGGCAGGTACCTCGTCGATGCCATCGGCTACAACCAGGTCAACGGCATGCCCATCAAGGCCGCCGAGCTAGCCGACGCCATCGGCCACCTGGTGGCCGAGGCCGAGGGGCTCACCGTCGACCTCACGCCCACCCCGATCGCCGAGGAGGCGAGCACGTGAGCACCACAGACCACCTCCCGTTCCCCGGGCTCCGCTCCGGCGTGGAGCTCGTCCCGACCAACGACGAGCCGCAGACCGGCAAGGAGTACACCTCCGACCAGGAGGTCCGCTGGTGCCCCGGCTGCGGTGACTACGCCGTGCTCAAGGCCGTCCAGGGCTTCCTGCCCCAGCTCGGCCTGCGCCGCGAGAACATCGTCTTCGTCTCCGGCATCGGTTGCTCCTCGCGCTTCCCCTACTACCTCGACACCTACGGCATGCACTCGATCCACGGCCGCGCGCCGTCGATCGCGACCGGCATCGCCACCGCCCGCGGGGACCTCTCGGTCTGGGTCGTCACCGGTGACGGCGACGCCCTCTCCATCGGCGGCAACCACCTCATCCACGCGCTGCGCCGCAACGTGAACATGACGATCCTGCTGTTCAACAACCGCATCTACGGCCTGACCAAGGGCCAGTACTCCCCCACCTCCGAGGCAGGCAAGATCACCAAGTCGACCCCGATGGGCTCCGTGGACCACCCGTTCAACCCGGTCTCGCTCGCGCTCGGAGCGGAGGGGTCGTTCGTGGCCCGCACGATCGACTCCGACCGCAAGCACCTCACGGCGGTGCTCTCCGCGGCGGCCGCCCACCGCGGCACCTCGTTCGTCGAGATCTACCAGAACTGCCCGATCTTCAACGACGGAGCCTTCGACGCGATCAAGAACAACGACACCAAGGCGGACGCGATCATCCCGCTCGTGCACGGCGAGCCCATCACGTTCGGCATGCTCGACGAGTCCGGCAACCCCACCAAGGGACTGGTCCGCGACCCGGCCACCGGCGGCGTCAAGGTCGCCGAGATCGCCGACCTGGGAGACCGGGCCCAGGACGCCCTGCTCGTCCACGACGCGCACAACCCCGACCCCACCCTCGCGTTCGCGATCTCGCGACTCACCGACTCCGGCTACCTCAACCAGTCCCCCATCGGCATCTTCCGCCAGGTCGAGCGCCCGACGTACGACGACGGCGCCCGCGCCCAGATCAGCTCCGCCCGCGACACCGCTCCCGGCGAGCCCCTCGACCGCCTCGCCGCCCTCATCGGCGGCGGCGACACCTGGACGGTCGTCTGAGCCCCGGCGACGTGGACGCACCCGCGGCACCGGGCCGGCTCTCGTACTCGTCGGTCCTGCTCGCCACCGGCTGCGTCTACGCGGTGGTGCACCACGTCGGCCTGCTGCCTGGTGGCCTAGGTGACGCCCCGCGCGGCACCCGGTGGGCCGACTGGCTCGACCTCCTGACGCCGTACGTCGTGCTGGCACCAGCAGCGCTGACGCTCGTGGCGGCCTCCGCACCACGGGACCTCTGGCTGCTGCTGGGGCTCGGCGGGGTCGCCTATGCGTCCGGACACGGCATCCACCTCGCGGCGAACTCGGTCGGCAATGTCGAGCCCGGCGTCACGGCCCACCTCTGGGACGAGGTCGTCGGGCACCACGTCTGGTTCGCGGGCGTGGCGCTCGTGGGTGCCGCGCTCGCTCTCACCATGCCCGGCCGGGCCCGGCCCGGGCACGCGGTCGGCTATGTCGTCGCGCTCATCGTCGGCCTGACCTGGGCGTCGAACGCGGTCGGTGGCGGCACGGTCCCGTTCAGCCTCGCGGTCGCCCTGGTCGCGGTGGGCTTCGGTTGGACCCACCGCCGCGGACTGGGCGTCGTGCTGCTGGCCGGGTTCGCGCCGGCGGCGATCTTGCTCGCCGCCCGGCTCGTCGCCGACCTGTCCTGAGTCCGAGCTGACGAAGGGCCCCCACCAGACCGGTGGAGGCCCTTCGCCAGAAGGTCGAGCGGTGCTGCCGTTTCAGTACCGGTACGTGAAGTACTTGCCGGAGCTGTGGCTGGCGGCGTAGCTCTTGGTCGCCGGGGTGAAGGCCCGGAAGTACCAACAGCCGGAGCCGTTGCCGGTCGAGGGGTTGCAGTTGCGCCCGCCGGCCGGGACCTGGGTCTTGACGGCGCCCAACTTGTTCGCCTTGACCTTCTTCATGAGCTTCCAGTGGCCGTTCTTGCCGACCTTGCGCTGGATCTTGACGACCTTCTTGGAGTAGAGCGGCTTGCCGAGCACGTGGCCCTTGAAGACCAGCTTGTGAAGGCCCTTCTGGACGATCTTGTCGGTGATCTTGCGGTGCGGCTTGGCGGCGCGGGCAGCCGGCGCGTGCGTGCTCGCCGCGGCGCGGCCGACGTGGGCCTCCGGCACGGTGGCAGTCGCGGCCGAGGAGGAGACGAACGGGACGAGGCCGATCAGCGCGAACGCGACCAGGCCAGTGAGAATGCGGTGCATCCGCATGGTTCCCCCTAGGGACTCGAGATGGTGGATTGGCACGAGGGGACACTGCCCTGCCTCCTCGGCTCCCAAACCCGGCGCCCCGGATTCGGACAGCGGCTGACGGCTCCTATGCTGATCGCGTGGGTGAGTCGAGGCGCGGTCTGCTGCTCGGCGTCGCGGCCTACTCGATGTGGGGAATTTTCCCGATCTACTGGCCGCTCCTGGAGCCGGCCGGCGCGATCGAGATCCTCGCGCACCGCATCCTCTGGTCCGTCCTCACGATGGGCGTGCTCGTCGTCTCCCTCCGACGTACGACGCACCTCCGTGCGCTGGTCGCCGACCGCCGGGTGCTCGGGCTGCTCTCGATCGCGGCCGCCGTGGTCACGGTCAACTGGGCGACCTACATCTGGGGCGTCAACAACGGACGCGTCGTGGAGACGTCGCTCGGCTACTTCATCAACCCGCTCGTCACGGTCCTGATGGGCGTGCTGCTGCTGGGCGAGCGGCTCCGCCCCCTCCAGTGGGTCGCGGTGGCGGTCGCGACCGGTGCCGTGGGAGTGCTGGCCGTCGACTACGGCCGGCTGCCCTACGTCGCCCTGGTGCTGGCCTTCTCGTTCGGCACCTACGGGCTCGCCAAGAAGACGGCGAACGTCGGCGCGGTCGAGAGCCTGGCCCTGGAGACGGCGCTGATGACGCCGCTCGCCGCGGTGTACGTCGGCTACCTGGTGGCCACCGGCGGGTCCAACTTCGGGGCGCACGGCACCGGGCACTCCCTGCTGTTCGTCAGCACCGGCATCGTGACCGCGGTCCCGCTGATCTGCTTCGGTGCCGCCGCGACCCGCGTCTCGATGGTGAGCCTCGGGCTGCTGCAGTACCTTGCGCCGATCTTCCAGTTCGCGCTCGGGGTGCTCTGGTTCCACGAGGACATGCCGGCGGGCCGGTGGGTCGGCTTCGTGCTCGTCTGGATCGCGCTCGTGATGTTCACGGTCGAGGCGGTCAACCACCGTCGCCTCCAGCTGCGGCTGGCCGTCACGGCCTCGTCGGCCGCCTAGCGGAACGCGTCCGCGAATCGGCTGACGGAGGTGGTGCGGTCAGGACGAGCGGACGGTGACGACGTCGGCGAAGGCCTCGAGCGCCTCGCGGACCGGTCCCTCCGGGAGCGCGGCGAGGAGTGCCTTCGCCTCCTGGGCACGCGCGATGACGTAGGTGCGGGCCTCGTCGAGCGCGGGATGGCGACGCAGCAGGTCGAGGGCCTCGGCGTGCCGGGCGTCGTCGGTCAGGTCGCCGTCGAGCAGCTCGTGCAGTCGCGCGTCGGCCGGGTCGGTCGAGGCGCGTGCCATCAGCACGGGCAGCGTCGGCACCCCCTCGCGCAGGTCGGTGCCGGGCGTCTTGCCGGACTCACCCGCGTCGGAGGCGATGTCGAGGATGTCGTCGGAGAGCTGGAACGCCGAGCCGACGATCTCGCCGTACGCCGTGAGCGCCTCCTCGACCTCGAGGCTGGCGCCACCGAAGCGGGCGCCGTAGCGGGCCGACGTGGCGATCAGCGAGCCGGTCTTGCCGGCGACCACCTCGAGGTAGTGCTCGAGGGGGTCCTCCCCCGGGCCCGGCTCGAGCGTCTCGAGGATCTGGCCCTCGACGAGCTTGGTGAACGTCTCGGCCTGGATGCGCACGGCGTCCGGTCCGAGGTCGGCGGTGAGCTCGGACGACTTCGAGAAGAGGAAGTCGCCGGTGAGGATCGCGACGTGGTTGTCCCAGCGGGCGTTGGCCGAGGCGGC
>JAOPYB010000532.1 GCA_025964835.1 Nocardioides sp.
CGCCGTACGACGCCCTCGCCCGGGGGGAGCTCGACGAGCTGATCGCTGCCCTCGAGCCGCTCGCCCAGCAGCTCGTCGCCGCCCAGGACTGAAGGCTCGGCCCCACCGAGTGCTGTTCCACTCGACCTGGCCGCCCTTGTTCAGCTTCCTCTCGGACATGGACCAACGGTCCCCAGACCGCGGTGTGACTACGTCTCGCTGCCCGGCACCGGCACGCCGGCCTCCCACCGGGCCCGGCGCTGTTCATCGGACTGCTCCCACCAGGGCGTGCCGCGCTCGCCGAGCGCGACTTTGGCCGCCTGTACGCCGGCGCGGGACACGCTCTCCTCGCCGGTTCCCTTCGTACGGCGCACGTCGCGACGCCAGGCCATCAGGATCGTGGTGAGCTCTGCTCGCCTGACTTCGGGGATCGCCGGGTCCGTGGCTCGCCACCGGCGGCCCTTGATCACGACGTACCGTCCGTCCGGCGTCCTCTCCGGTGGCTCGCTCATCCGGTGAGCCTAGGACGGCGTCGGCGAGATCTCAGTCGCCGGTGACCACGTTGTAGTGGACCAGCAGCGACCCCGATGGGCTCCCCGTGCTCGCGACCAGCTCGAGGGAGTGGGCGACGTCCTGGTCGAAGAGGCGGCGACCGCTCCCGACCACGCAGGGCGCCACAAGCAGCCGCACCTCATCGACGAGTCCCGCGGCCAGCAGTGACTGGGTCAGCGAGATGCTGCCGTGGATCCCGATGTCGCCACCCTGACCGGTCTTCAGCCCACGCACGAACTCTTCGACCGGACCGTGGATGGCCTCCGCGTTGGTCCACGGCCTGGTCAGCGGCGCGGCGGTGGCGACGTACTTCTGGACGTGATTGATGAAGTCCGCGAAGGGTTGCCTCGTCGGACTTCGGCCAGTAGTCCGACCACTCGTCGTACATCCTGCGACCGAGCAGGACGGCGTCCTGCTTCCCGATCACGTCACCGAGGTTGGCCTCCATCACCTCGTCGAAGTCGAACAAGAACTTCTCGGGGTCCTCCGCCACCCCGTCGACCGACACCAACGTGTACGCCACGACCTTGCGCATGCCCTCCACCTTTCAGCCGCCCGGGCGGGGCCGGCCTCCATGCTGACCGCGGGCCTGGGCGAAAGTCATCGGACACGCGGAAGCCGGAGGGCATCGAGACCAAGGGGTCCCGGAAACTCTGTGGAGTGACCGTCGGCTTCGCGTCCCCTCGCTGGGTGGGTGTGCGTCACGGCCTGGCCGACGGGTCCGTCCCGCCTTCCTGGCCCGGGCCGCACCAGCGCGACGACGGAGTATCGCGGCCACCGCCCAGCTAGCGTCATACCGCCGCGATGGGGGCGACATCGTGAGCCGCGGCCCCTCTGCCCGGCTGACGGTGTCCGGCCCGCCGTCATCAGTCGAGCCCGCGGTTGTACAGAACGTTTGTGGCGTAGTCAGCCTTGCGCTCTGCCTCGTCAGCCGTTCCCTCGACTTGGTGCAACAACTGGCTATGCGCGTCCATGTCCTGGTGGAACTTCGTGTGAACCTCCACGTCCGCCATCGCCGCCCCGCAAATTGCACACCCGATCAGTTCGCCCATCTCGACCCCTTGAGTTCACTGCTGCCGCAGTGAGCGGCCGCCGGTCAGCAGAACGTAACTGCGTCCGCCGACAACCGCGCGAGAACGCGCACCAGACGGGTCTGACCTGGCGCGGGCTGTGGGGCAGATAGCAGTCTTGCGTCATCCGCCGCCTTTCACCACGGGGTCGGCACCTGCTATTCAGCCTCGCTGAGTCTGGCCAGCAGGTCAGAGCCGAGCGAGCAGTTCAGCCTTCTTGGCGGAGAACTCATCTGCACTCAGAATGCCCGCCTGGTGGAGGTCGCCCAACTGCTTGATCGCGTCGATGATGGAAGCGTGGTCACTCATGGGCGGAGGCCCGACCGCTGGCACGACCGGCTGCGCGACATTCCGTCCCGGCATGTTCACAGGCGGTGCTTGAGCGTCGGGACTCATGCCTTGCTTTACAGCCCCAACGAACTGCTGCATCGCGGCCGCATCGCTGATCCACTTCATCGAGACCTTGTTGCCAGATGCAAAGAACGAGATCGAGTGGCCCATCATCCCCTTGGATTGCTCGAACGACGACACGTTTCCGAAGAGAAACGATTCCAGGTCGTATCCCCCGAGCTTCTTCGCGAAGAAGACGATGCGGCTGTCCGTCGCGATGAGGATGCCGGTGCGGACGCTGTCCGATCCGAGGATCTTCGTCTCGTAAGTGCGCTACACGGCTGCCGTGACCTGCTCGCCGGGATTGAGGTGAGCCTTCGTCTGCTCCAGCAACTTGTCGATCTTGGCCATGACTCGCACGTTACGCCTGAACGCGCACCGAATGCGCAGGGGCCAGCATCGGAACGCCAGCCCGAGACATCAGGCTGTGCGTGCGCCCCAGACGTCGTCGTGGTTTTGGCGCAGACGCAAGCACGTCTCCGCAGGTACGCCATTCCGCCGCAAGGACGATCCACCCACGCCTCCCATCGGTCAGATTTGTGACCACGAAGCGGCCGCGGGGCCGGGATACGCCGTTAGGACAACAGCCGATCGGGCACGCCGGCGGACGCCGCCCGTGACCTCGGACACCGGGACGTCGTTGAGCCCGGCGTACCGCGACTGACCTCGCCCGCGGGGGCGGGGCGCGCGGTCCGAGGAGGATGTTGATGACCGCGCCCGTGCCGCCGACCCGCACTGCCGCCGTACTGCTGGCCGTCTTCTCGCTCGTGCTCGTGTGCCTGGCCACCGTGGCCGGGCCACAGGCCCAGG
>JAOPYB010000006.1 GCA_025964835.1 Nocardioides sp.
CCGACCTGATCACGGGTGACAGCCCCTGGCGCGGTGAGCTGCGGATCCCGAGCAGCGCCCAGGCCCTGCTCGAGGTGCGGCTGGGGGAGTGGGGCCACGACGCGCTCGGCTTCGTCGCGCACATCCCGCACTACCTGGCCCAGCTCGACTACCCGAAGGCCTCCGCGGCGCTGCTCGAGAACGTCGAGCGCGCCGGCCGGCTCACCGTCGACCTCTCCGGCCTGGCCGCCGAGGCCGAGGACCGGGAGGCCGAGATCGCCCGCTACCTCGCCGCGAACGACGAGGTCGAGGAGGTCGTGCAGGCGCTCGAGCGGCAGTACGACGCCTTCGAGCGCGCCGAGGAGAACGGCAGCAGCCTGCTCGCGGGCGACCAGCCGCTGCCGACCGGGGACGAGATCGGGAAGCAGTTCGAGCAGTTCCTGGCCGGGCTCGACAACAACACCGACGGCTCCGACGCCGACCAGCCCTGACCCTGCCGATTCCCTCCCTCTCGCCCAGGAGACCCGCGTGCCCGCATCCGCCGACGAGCTCGTCGCCCTGCTCGACCTCGAGGACCTCGACGTCAACCTCTTCCGGGGTCGTCAGTCGGAGACCTCGCTGCAACGGGTCTTCGGCGGCCAGGTCGCCGCGCAGGCGCTGCTGGCCACCGCACGCACCGTCGAGCCGGAGTACGTCGCGCACTCGCTGCACTCGTACTTCCTGCTGCCCGGTGACACCGCGGTGCCGATCATCTACGACGTCGAACGGCTGCGGGACGGCCGCTCGTTCGGCACCCGCCGGGTCGTGGCCCGCCAGCACGGCCGGCCGATCTACTACTCGACGGTCAACTTCCAGCGGGTCGAGGAGGGCTTCGAGCACCAGGACGTGATGCCCGACGTGATCCCGCCCGAGGAGGGCATCGACCTCGGGGCGATGTTCCGCTCCCGCGGGGGCGGCAGCACGGAGGAGTGGGAGCGCGAGTGGGCCGCCCTCGACGTCCGCTACGTCGGCAGCTCCCGGCAGGGCCTGCCCGAGGACGCGAGCCGGCCGGCGCGCGCCCGGCTCTGGATCCGGGTCAACGGCCAGCTGTCCGACGACCCGCTCGAGCACCTCGCGGCCTTCACCTACGCCAGCGACATGACCCTGCTCGGCTCGACGCTGGTGCCGCACGGCGTCCACATCTCCAGTCCCGGCATGCAGGTCGCCTCGCTCGACCACACCGTGTGGTTCCACCGCCCGTTCCGGGCCGACGAGTGGTGGCTCTACGACCAGGAGAGCCCCTCGGCGTCCGGGGGGCGCGGCCTCGCCCTGGCCCGGGTCTTCACGCAGGACGGCGTCCTCGCGGCCAGCGTCGCGCAGGAGGGGTTGATCCGGCACCGTGGCTGACTCGCCCGCCTCCAACCTCGCCGACCTCCTCGCCCTCGAGGACCTCGACGTCGACCTCTTCCGGGGCCGTCAGGCCGACACGTCGCGCCCGCGGGTCTACGGCGGCCAGGTGGCCGCGCAGGCCATGCTCGCGGCGGTCCGCACGGTCGACAGCGAGTACGTCGCCCACTCGCTGCACTCCTACTTCCTGCTGCCCGGCGACACCGCGGTGCCGATCATCTACGACGTCGAGCGGATCCGGGACGGGCGCTCGTTCGCGACCCGCCGGGTCGTGGCGCGCCAGCACGGCCGCCCGATCTACTACCTGACCGCGAGCTTCCAGCGTCCCGAGGAGGGCTTCGAGCACCAGGACGTCATGCCCGACGTACCCCCGCCCGGGCAGGGGCTCGACCTCGTCGAGCTGATGCGGGCCGCGGGCAACAAGGAGACCGACGCCCTGGCCAAGGAGTGGGGCGCGCTCGACGCCCGGCACCTCGGCACCTCCCGGCGCGGTCTGGCCGAGGACCCCGCCCACCCGGCCCGGGCGCGGATGTGGATCCGGATCAACAAGCGACTCTCCGACGACCCGGTCGAGCACCAAGCGGCGTTCACGTACGCCAGCGACATGAGTCTGCTCGGGGCCACGCTGTCGGCGCACGACGTGAACCCCTCGACGGTGCAGATGGCCTCGCTGGACCACACGATCTGGTTCCACCGGCCGTTCCGGGCCGACGAGTGGTGGCTCTACGACCAGGCCTCGCCGTCCGCCTCGAACAGCCGGGGGCTGGCACTCGCCCGGGTGTTCACCCAGGACGGCCTGCTCGTCGCGACCGTGGCCCAGGAGGGCCTGATCCGGCAGCGACGCTGACCCGTCATGGGCCCCTATAGCACTACACCGTTGTAGTTCGTGACAGACACGCCGAGGCGCGTTACGGTTGAGTGCTTGTGTGACGGCTGAGTCCTCGTGGTGTGCCTGTGACTCGGATCGTCCGACCGATCCCGAGGTGCCCGAGATGTCCGCCGCATGAGAGCCGCTCCCCGCCGCGCGCCGCGCGGCGCCCTGATCGCGACCGCCGTGACCACGGCGGTCGTCGCGGCTGTGGGCACCGCGGGCCCGGCGTCGGCGACGCCCACCGACGCCTACGAGATGCCGTTCCCCTGCGGCCAGAGCTGGACCGGCACCACCCGCGCGAACCACAGTCCGAGCGCGAGGTCGGTCGACTGGAACCGGCCGGACGACCTGGGTGACGCGGTCGTGGCGGCTGCTCCGGGCATCGTGTCCGTCGCGGAGCCCAGCGGCGGGAGCGGGTACGGCCGCTGGGTGATGGTCGACCACGTCGACGGCGAGTCGACGATCTACGCGCACCTCTCGGCCGTCTCGGTGACGGCCGGGCAGACGGTGGACCAGGGGACCCTGGTCGGGGCCGTCGGCCAGACCGGCAACGCGACCGGCGCGCACCTGCACTTCGAGGAACGCCGGAACCGCACGGACGTCGACCCCTGGTTCCACGGGGCGCCGTTCGTCTTCGGCAGCACCGTCGCGTCCCAGAACTGCGTGGACGTCCCGGTCGCCGGCAACTTCGTGGGCACGCCCGCCGCCGAGGTGGCGGTCTACCGCCGCGCGGCCAGGTCGACGTTCCAGGTCCTGCGCAGCGGCCGGACCCCGAAGGTGCTGAGGTTCGGGACGGCGACCGACCAGCCGGTCGTCGGTGACTGGGACGGCGACGGGCTGGTCAACCCCGGGGGGCGCACCCCGGCGACGAGGACCTTCCGGCTGCGCACGCCCTCGGGCGTGACGAGCATCGTCCTCGGCGCCGTCAGTGACCAGCCGGTCGCCGGCGACTGGGACGGCGACGGTCGGTGGGAGGTCGGCGTGCGCACCGCCGGGACGGGCGCGTTCCAGCTGCGCGCCGCGGACGGCACGCTCACCGCCGTGACCCTCGGTGACGCCGACGACCTGCCGGTGACGGGGGACTGGGACGGTGACGGCCGGACCGACCTCGGCGTCTTCGACGTGGCGACCTCGACCTTCACGCTCCGAGTCATCGACGCGGACGGGCTGGTGTGGACCGCGCAGGTGCAGTTCGGCAGTCCGGGCGACCTGCCCGTCACCGGCGACTGGGACGCCAACGGCACCACCGACGTCGGGGTCTGGGACCCCGCGACCGCGATGTTCCAGGAGCGCCGGGCGTCCTCGGCGACGGCCGCCCGCTCGTCGGTCACCTCGCTGCGGTTCGGCAACCCGCGCTGAGCCTGGTGCTCGCGCTCAGGGCAGGTCGAAGACCAGCAGCGTGCTCGTCGCCGTCGCGACGGTGGCGCCCGAGGCGTCGGTGACGACGCCCTCGGTGAACGCCACCCGCGACCCGGCCTTGACGACGGAGCCGGTCGCGGTGAGCAGCCCGCTCGTGGAGCGGACCGGCCTGAGGTAGTTGACCTTGATCTCGACCGACGTGTAGCCGCGCCCCTGCGGGAGGGTGCTGTGCAGCGCGCAGCCGGCAACGGAGTCCAGGAGCGTGCACACGAGCCCGCCGTGGACGGCGCCGATCGGCTTGTACGCCGACTCGTCGGGCGTGCACGTGAAGACCGCCGTGCCGGGCTCGGCGGACGCCAGCCCCATCTGGATGAGGCCGGCGATCGGGGGAGGGGGCAGGACGCCGTCGATGATCGCCCGGAGGTAGTCCATGCCCCCCATGGCCAGCCCCTGCTGGGCCGCCGCGGCGGGGTCGTGCCAGGTGACGGCGCGGGTCCGCGCCGGTCCCCAGGCCTCCGGAGCCGTCATCGGGCGGCTCCCGGGAGGCCGAGGTGGCGCTCGCGGTCGGGGTCGTCGGCGGCAACGGCGTACTCCTTGCCCCAGGCCAGCAGGCGGTCGAGCACCGGGACCAGGGCGAGCCCGGCGGGGGTCAGGTGGTACTCGTGCCGGAGCGGCGCCTCGGAGTAGGGGCGACGCTCGATGACGCCGGCCTCCTCGAGCGCCTTGAGGCGGGCCGCGATCCGGTCCCGGGGGGCGCCGGTGCCGCGGACGATGTCGGTGAACCGGGTGTTGCCGAGGTGGATCTCGCGCACCACGAGCAACGCCCAGCGCTCGCCGACGAGCTCGAGCGAGGCCGCGATGGGGCAGGGCCGTCCGGGCAGCTCGGCCAGGGTGATCACGGACATCGGGGTGTCCCTTCGGTGTGGCTGGTGCTAGCCTGCACGCTATGAGTTTGAAAGTCAAACCGACCGGCGTCCTGACCGAGACGTCCTCCGGCCGCGCCCTGCTGCCCGTGGTGGCGCTCGGCACCGCGCTCGTCCTGGTCACCTACGTGACCCCGATGGCGACCATCCCCGCGACGGCCGCCGACCTCGGTGCGGGCCCGGTCGCCCGGGCGTGGATCCTGAGCTCGATGAGCGTGGGCCTGGCCGCCGCGCTGCTCGCCTCGGGCGTGCTCGGCGACACCCTCGGCCGCCGCCGCGTGTACGTCGCCGGCCTCGCCGCGATGGGCCTCGGCGCACTGGTCTGTGCCGTCGCGCAGGAGCCGGTGCTCTTCGTCGCCGCCCGGGTGGTCGAAGGAGCGGGAGGCGCCGCGATCCTCGCGTGCGGCCTCGCCCTGCTGGCCCACGTCTTCCCGCCCGGACCCCGCCGGGTGCACGCCACGTCGGTGTGGGGAGCGAGCGTCGGTCTCGGCATCGCGGCCGGTGCGGTCCTCTCCGCGGCCATGGACTTCGGTTCCGGCTGGCGCGAGAGCTACGCCCTGGTCGGCGTGCTCGCACTCCTCCTGCTGCTGCCGACGAGGCGGGGGCTGCCCGAGTCGTCGGCCGCCCAGCGGCGACCGATCGACGTACCCGGCCTGCTGCTGCTCGTCGCCGGGATGACCCTGCTCGTCTCGGCCCTCACCCAGGGCCGCAACGGTGTGGACGCCCTCTCGACGGTGCTCGCGGTGCTCGCGGTGCTGGCCTTCGGCGGCTTCGGGTACGTCGAGTCGCGGGTCGCCACGCCGCTCGTCGACCTCGAGCTGCTGCGGCATCCACGCTTCCGCGCGGCCACGACGGGATCGCTGGTGATCGGTGCCGGGATGGTCGGGATGGCGTCGTTCGTCCCCACCGTGGCGCAGGTCGGGCTGGGTTCCTCGCTCTGGACGGGGAGCCTGCTCGTCGTGGCCTGGGCCGGCACCAGCTTCGTCACGTCGATGTTGGTCCGACACCTGCCCCTCCCGCTCGAGGGCCCGTTCCCCGTCGCGGTGCTGCTCGTCGTCGTGGCGGCCGGGCAGCTTCTCGGCTACGGCCTGTCGGCCTCGTCCGGCGCCGTGCGCCTGGTCCCGCCGATGGTCGTCGCGGGCCTGGCCACCGGCGTCCTCAACGCGCTGCTGGGCCGCGAGGCCGTCGCCAGCGTCCCCGCCGACCGCGCCGCGATGGGCAGCGGCGCCAACAACACCGCCCGCTACCTCGGTGCCGCCCTGGGCATCACGCTCTTCGTCGTCGTGGCCACGCATGCCGGCTCGGGCGTCGGCGCAGCCGGGCTGGTCAGCGGCTGGAACGTCGCCGTGCTCGTCTCGACCATGCTGACGCTGCTGGGCGCAGCCTCGATCGCCGCGCTCGGGCGGCGCCGCCCTGCCTAGAGCGAGCTGGTCCGCCCGGCCAGGTGCGGGGCACCGGACTTGGGGCTGGTCAGCGAGAACGCGTAACCCGTGCCCTCCAGCGTGTGCGGCAACGCCCCGAAGGCCACGGAGCCGGGCAGCAAGATCGGCTTCTTGAACGCCACGTCCACGCGGACGGCGTCCGGCAGCCGGTTCTCCAGGGCGGCCACGCAGCGGGCCTTGCTCCACATGCCGTGCGCGATCTGGCGCGGGAAGCCCAGCGCCTTCGCGGTCAGCGGGTAGAGGTGGATCGGGTTGTGGTCACCGGAGACGGCGGCGTAGCGACGGCCCAGGTCGCCGGGCAGTCGCCAGGTGCTCGGGCCCGCGGGCACGTCGTCGTACGTCGTGGTGGTGGCGGGTGCTGCGCCCTCGTCACCCGCGCCGCGGCGCAGGAACGTCGAGGTCTCCTCCCACACGAGCTCGCCGAGCGCGTGCACGGAGGTGACCATGTCGAAGACCTGTCCCTTGGCGTGCGCGCGGAGGTCCTGGGCGCGTGCGGTCACCTGGAGCCTCTCCGTGGCCGTGATGGTCCGGTGCTGGGTGATGGAGTTCTCGAGGTGCACGGTCCCGATCGCGGGGAACGGGAACGAGCCGTCGGTCATGATCGCCATGTGCAGGCCGAACGCCAGCAGGTGCGGGTAGGTCAGCGGCAGCGTGTCCTTGGTGGGGAACCCGCAGACCTTGGCGTACGCCGCCACGTGGCTCGCGTCGATCGGCACGTCGTGGCGGGTCAGCGCCAGGTCGGGCAGCTCGGTGCCGTGCTTGCGGATGCCCGGCACCAGGTTGATCACCGGCAACGACGGGAGGGCTGCCCGGAGCAGCGTCGGCAGCGGGTGCGGGGTGCCTTCGATGACCCTGGGGCCCTCGTTGGTCGAGCCCGTCGAGACCATCTCAGGCCCCCAGCATCATCTGGCCGCAGACGCGGACGACGTTGCCGTTGACGGCGGTGGAGCCGGGCGAGGCGTACCAGGCGATCGTCTCGGCCACGTCCACCGGCAGCCCGCCCTGAGACATGGCGTTCAGCCGCTGGCCGACCTCACGGGTCGCGAACGGCACCGCCGCCGTCATCGCGGTGATGATGAAGCCCGGCGCCACGGCGTTGATTGTGATGCCGTTCTCCAGCTCATCGGCCAGCGAGTCGACGAAGCCGATGACGCCGGCCTTGGAGGCGGCGTAGTTGGTCTGCCCGACGTTGCCCGCGATGCCGGCGATCGACGCAACCCCGACGATGGACCCGGACTTGTTGATCACGCCCTGGTCGAGGAGCTCGCGGGTGATCCGCTCCGGGGCGGTGAGGTTGACCGCGATGACGGAGTCCCAGAGGTCCTCCTTCATGTTCGCGAGCTTCTTGTCCCGGGTGATGCCGGCGTTGTGGACGACGACGTCGACACCGCCGTGCTTCTCCTTGAGGTGGTGCGCGATCCGCTGCGGCGCGTCGTGGGCGGTGATGTCGAGGGTCAGCCAGTCGCCCTCGATCTCCTTCATCACCGACTGCAGCTCGCTGGCGGCCTGGGGCACGTCGACGCCGACGACGGTCGCGCCGTCGCGGTGCAGGACCCGGGCGATCTGCTCGCCGATGCCGCGGCTGGCACCGGTCACGAGCGCGACCTTGCCGGCCAGCGGGCGCTGCCAGTCCTTGACGGGTGCGGCCTTCTTGGTGCCGGTGGCGCCGATGCGCACGACCTGACCGGAGACGTAGGCCGACTTGGGGGAGAGGAGGAAGGCCAGGGTGGAGGTCACGGCGGCCTCGGCGCCGTCGGCGACGTAGACCAGCTGCACCGTGCCGCCGCGGCCGATCTCCTTGCCGAGGCTGCGGGTGAAGCCCTCGAGCGCGCGCTGGGCCACCCGCTCGCCGCCCTCGACGGACTCGGGGGGTGTGCCGAGCACGACCAGCCGGGGGCAGCGGTCGAGCCTGCGCAGGAGGGGGGTGAAGAAGTCGCGCAGGGCGACCAGGTCGGTCGAGCTGGCGATGCCGGTGGCGTCGAAGACGAGCCCCTTGTACGTCGCGCCCTCCCCCTCGGTCGGCAGCGGCGCCTGGGTGGAGGCAATGCCGAGCAGGTCGAGCAGGCCCGGGAGCGATTCGGCGAGCCGGCCCCGGCCACCGACGACGACGGTGCCGTCGACGAGCGGGGCGCCCTCGACGTACCGGTCGAGCTTCATCGGGCTCGGCAGGCCGAGGTTCTTGACCAGCAGCTTGCCGATCGGGGAGGCCGTGAAGCTCTGGTACTTGTCGCTCATGGGTCAGTTCTCTCCGGTAGGAAGTCGCGCGAACGCCTCTATGTAACTGGACGTGTAACTGGGAGTCCACATTTCGTGACGTGCCCCTCATTGCATTCCCAACGAAGGCCGACGGGGCAAGGATAGGAGCATGGAATCCACGACCCGTCGCGTCGCCGTCATCGGCGGCAACCGCATCCCGTTCGCCCGCTCCAACACCGTGTACTCGACGGCGTCGAACCAGGAGATGCTGACTGCCGCGATCGACGGTCTGGTCGCGCGTTTCGGACTCGAGGGCCAGCGGCTCGGTGAGGTCACCGCCGGCGCCGTCCTCAAGCACTCGCGCGACTTCAACCTCACCCGCGAGTCGGTGCTGGGCTCGGAGCTCTCGCCCGAGACCCCCGCGCTCGACATCCAGCAGGCCTGCGGGACCGGCCTCCAGGCCACCATCGAGGTCGGCAACAAGATCGCCCTCGGCCAGATCGAGGTCGGCATCGCCGGTGGCACCGACACCACGTCCGACGCCCCCATCGCGGTCGGCGAGAACCTCCGCAAGATCCTGCTCGAGCTCAACCGGGCCAAGGACCTCAAGGGCCGCCTGGCGGCCCTCGCCAAGGTCCGTCCCGGTGACCTCGTCCCCTCGATCCCGCAGAACGGCGAGCCGCGCACCGGCCTGGCCATGGGTGACCACGCCGCGCTGACCGCCCTCGAGTGGCAGGTCAGCCGCGAGGAGCAGGACGAGCTCGCCGCCGCCTCCCACCAGCACCTCGCCGCGGCGTACGACGCCGGCTTCCTCGATGACCAGGTCACGCCGTTCCGCGGCCTGGAGCGCGACCAGAACCTCCGCCCGGACTCGACCGCCGAGAAGCTCGCCAAGCTCAAGCCGGTGTTCGGCAAGGGCGAGGCCGCGACCATGACGGCCGGCAACTCGACGCCGCTGACCGACGGTGCCTCCGTGGTGCTCCTGGCCTCCGAGGACTGGGCGAGGGAGAACGGCCACGAGCCGCTGGCCTACCTCGTCGACTCGGAGACCGCCGCGGTCGACTACGTGCACGGCGGCGAGGGCCTGCTGATGGCACCGGCGTACGCCGTGCCGCGGATGCTTGCCCGCAACGGCCTGACGCTGCAGGACTTCGACTACTACGAGATCCACGAGGCGTTCGCCTCGCAGGTGCTCTCGACGCTGAAGGCCTGGGAGGACCCGGTGTTCTGCAAGGAGCGCCTCGGCCTCGACGCGCCGCTCGGCTCGATCGACCGCGCGAAGCTCAACGTCAACGGCTCCTCGCTCGCGGCCGGCCACCCGTTCGCCGCGACCGGCGGCCGGATCGTCAACGTGGCCGCGAAGCTGCTCGCCCAGAACGGGTCCGGGCGGGCCCTGATCTCGATCTGCGCCGCCGGCGGCCAGGGCGTCGTCGCGATCCTCGAGCGCTGCCCCGCCCGAAACTCATCGCTGAACCGCCCGAAAGTTTCGGGCGGGTCAGCGTTGTCCGGGGCGCACGCGGGTACGAAGGCGCCGTGGTCCACCCTGCTGACGTCTTCGACGGGCGCTACACCCTGGAGTCCGTCCTGGGCTCCGGCGGCACCGGCACGGTGCACCGTGCCTGGGACCGCGTGCTGGACCGCCCCGTCGCGCTGAAGCAGCTGCGCCCGGGTGCGGCCGACGACGAGGTGCACCGGGCCCGGCTGCGGGCCGAAGCCCAGCTGGCCGGCGCGCTGCACCACCCGGGGATCGCCCAGATCTACGACTACGGCGAGGCCCCTGCCGAGGGCGCCTCGGGCGCCACGACGCCGTACATCGTCATGCAGTACGTCGACGGCGTCCCGCTGGCCACCGTGCTCAAGGAACGCCGCCGGGTGCCCGCCGACGAGGTCATGGTGGTCGTGGCCCGGATCGCCCAGGCGCTGCAGGCCGCCCATGACCGTGGGATCGTGCACCGCGACCTCAAGCCCGCCAACATCCTGATCACCCCCGAGGGCCGGCCGGTCCTCGTCGACTTCGGCATCGCCCGCTCGGCCGACCTGGAGCCCCTGACCCTCACCGGCACGATCGTCGGCTCGGTCGACTACATCAGTCCCGAGCAGACCTCCGGAGGCTCGGCAACCGCGCTCTCGGACATCTACTCGCTGGGCCTGGTCGCCTACGAGGCGCTCAGCGGCCGGCGCCCCTTCCGGCGCGAGTCGCAGGTCGCCACCGCCCTCGCCCACCTGCACGACGACGTCCCTCCGCTCGAGGACGACGTGCCGCCCGCGGTGCGCGCCCTCGTGCTGCAGATGGTGGCCAAGGACCCCGACGACCGGCCCGCGAGTGCCGCCGAGGTCGCCTCCCGGGCCGCCGCGTCGACGGCTGCCGCACGCCGCCCCGGCGTCGTACTGCCGCCGCCCGCGCCGCAGCCCGAGCCCGGGCGCACCGGCACGGTGACCACCGCCCTGACGGTGCCGTGGCTGCGGTCCCGCCGGACGCACGTCGGCGCCGCGGTGCTGGTGGCCGCCGTCGTGACGTCGTTCTTCGTGGCCGCCCGCTCGCCGGTGAGCCGGGTCCCGGACCTGCGCGGGATGCCGGTGAAGGCCGCGGTCGAGTCGCTGCACGGGCACGACCTGGACCAAGTGCGGCGCACCCTCGTGGACGACCCCGCCGCCGAGCGCGGCACCGTGCTCGGGCAGGTCCCGAAGCCCGGCGCCCAGGTCGACGACGACACGGTCATGGTCCTCCAGGTCGCCTCGGGTCGTGAGCTGCTCGACGACGCAGCTCTGCTGGGCGACCGCTACACCCAGGCGGCGCGCGAGGTCGTCGCCCACGGACTGGTCCCGATCCGCGCGACGACGACCCGGGCCCAGGGCGCCGGCACGGTCGTGGAGGTCGGGCCGGCCGGCCACCTGCCGCTGGGTTCTACCGTCACGCTGACGGTGGCCGTCGCCCCGGTGCAGGCGCCCGTCGTCACCACGTCGACCGCAACCCCGACCCGGCACGGTGGCAGCAGGCACCATGCGAGGCCGCACCACGCGAAGCCCCCGAAGCACCACAACGCCGAGCCCCACAAGCACAAGCGCCACAAGCACCAGGGCGAGCACCACGACGAGGAGTAGCCGGCGCCCGGACTACTGGGCGGCGAGGGCGAGCGCGGACGCGACGAGGTACTGCTTGACCTGGTCGGGGGAGATCTCGCCGACCGTCGGGATGCCGGGCGCGGCCTCGGTGACGAGGATGCCCACCCGGGCCAGCTGCAGGGCGCCCAGCCCGCTGGCGTAGAGCGTGTTGGCGAGCAGGGTCGGGTCCTTGACCGAGAAGTCTCCGGACCGCACACCGTCCTCGAGCGCCGACGTGAGCGTCGCGAGGCAACCGGAGATGCCCCGGCCGAGACGGAACAGCGCGCTCTCGGACATCTCGTCGAGCAGCTCGGGGCCGCTGCGCCGCATCAGGGTCTGGGCGCAGTCGACGAACGCCGGGTGCTCCACCCCGTAGTCGACGAAGGCACCCACGATCGCCCGCAGCCGCTCGGCGGCCCGGTCGTGCCGGGCGGAGGCCTCGATGAGCGCGGTGCGCAGCTCGTCGAGGTAGCCGACGAGGGTGAGCGCGAAGAGCTCCTCCTTGCCGGTGAAGTGCCGGTAGACGATCGCCCGGTTGATCCCGACCGCGCGGGCGATGTCCTCGATCTGCGCGTCGCGCACCCCGCGCTCGTCGAAGAGGGCGCGGGTGGCGGCGAGGATCTCCTTCTCGCGGGCGCGGCGGCGGGCCGCGGCCGCGGAGCGGCGCCCGTCGGTCTCGACCGGGCTGCGTCCCGGATCCGTGCTCGGCATGGCCTCATCGTAGGGGTGTGCAACCCGGAGTTGCACGCGTGTGCCACGAGTGTGACGGGATCGTCGGAAGGCTCAGCCGAGGAACGACCTCACGGTGTCGAGGGTGTCCGCCTCGCCGGCGGTCTTGTCGTCGCGGTAGCGGATCACCCGGGCGAAGCGCAGGGCCACGCCGCCGGGGTAGCGCGGGCTGCGCTGGACGCCGTCGAGCTCGATCTCCACGACCAGCTCCGGGCGCAGCAGCACGGTGCTCCCGCGGTCCTCCCGGACCAGTTCGGGGAACGTGGCGGTCTGCCAGGCCAGCAGCTCGTCGGTCATCCCCTTGAACGTCTTGCCGACCATCACCGGTTCGCCGCCGTCGGGGTCACGGGCGCCGAGGTGGATGTTCGACAGCGACCCGGTGCGTCGGCCGTAGCCCCACTCGGCGCCGATGACGACCAGGTCGAGGGTGTGCACCGGCTTGACCTTCTGCCACCACTTCCCGCGTCGGCCGGCGGCGTACGCGCTGCCCAGGGCCTTGACCACGACACCTTCGTGCCCGGCGGCCAGCGAGGCCGCGGCGAACTCCTCGGCCTGCTCCGGGGAGGGCCGGAGGACGCCGGGCATCCGGTGGTCCGGCGCCACGCGGGCCAGCACCTCGCGCCGGGTCGTGAGCGGCTCGTCGACGAGGTCGGCGCCGTCGACGTGCAGGCAGTCGA
>JAOPYB010000028.1 GCA_025964835.1 Nocardioides sp.
CGGGAGGTCAAGGAGGGCGACCGCGCGACGTACGGCGCCTTCGACCTCGAGTTCCTCGCGGTCAACCACTCCATCCCCGACGGTCTCGCCGTCGCCATCCGCACCAAGGCCGGCCTGGTCCTGCACACGGGTGACTTCAAGATGGACCAGTTCCCGCTCGACAAGCGGATCACCGACCTGCGCGGCTTCGCCCGGCTCGGCGAGGAGGGGGTCGACCTCTTCCTGACCGACTCGACCAACGCCGAGGTGCCCGGGTTCACGATGCCCGAGCGCGACCTCGCGCCGGCCATCGAGCACGTCTTCCGCACGGCACCGCGACGGATCATCGTCTCGAGCTTCGCCAGCCACGTGCACCGCATCCAGCAGGTCCTGGACATGTCGCACGCGCACGGCCGCAAGGTCGCGTTCGTGGGCCGCTCGATGGTGCGCAACATGGGCATCGCCGGCGACCTCGGCTACCTGAACATCCCGCAGGGCCTGATCGTGCCGCTCGACCAGCTCGAGCGGCTGCCCGCCAACAAGGCGACGCTGATCTGCACCGGCTCCCAGGGCGAGCCGATGGCGGCGCTGGCCCGGATGGCCAACCGCGACCACAAGATCCGGGTGGGCGAGGGCGACACGATCCTGATGGCGAGCTCCGCCGTACCCGGCAACGAGAACGCCATCTCCGGCCTGATCAACAACCTCAGCCGCTGGGGCGCGAACGTGGTGCACAAGGGCAACGCCAAGGTGCACGTCTCCGGCCACGCGAGCGCCGGCGAGCTCGTCTACTGCTACAACATCGTGCAGCCCAAGAACGTGATGCCGGTCCACGGCGAGTGGCGCCACCTCAAGGCCAACGCCGACCTCGCGATCGCCACCGGCGTCGCGGCCGACCACGTGGTCCTCGCCGAGGACGGCGTCGTCGTCGACCTCGTCAACGGCCACGCGAAGATCACCGGCAAGGTCTCGGCGGGCAACGTGTACGTCGACGCGCAGACCGTCGGCGGCGTGACCGAGACCCACCTCAAGGACCGGCGCACGCTGGCCGAGGAGGGTGTGGTCACCGTGCTCGCGATCGTGGACGCCGACACCGGCAAGCTGGCCGACCCGCCGGACTTCCTGGTCCGCGGCTTCGTGCACGAGGCGAACGCCTTCGACGCGGCCGTGAAGGTCGTCGAGAAGACGCTCGAGCACGCCGCCCGCGAGGGCATCGGCGACCCGCACCAGCTCGAGCAGATGATCGGCCGCGACATCGGTCGCTGGGCGCACCGGACGTTCCGCCGCAGCCCGCTGATCATCCCGATCGTGATCGACGCGTAGGTCGCCGACGGACTCAGCAGGTCGCGAACAGCACCGGCCCGGAGCTGAGGTCGGAGAGCACGTAGGCGCCCTCGACGGGCTTCAGGTCCATCGTCACGAACCGGCCGTCGGCGGTGACCGGGCCGACCGAGAACCGGTCGGTGAAGTCGCCGCCCTGCCCGGGGGCGGGGCCGGCGGCCAGGGTGGCCCGCGAGTCCGCGTTGGTGCGGGCCTGGTCGTCGTTCTCGAAGGACAGCACGACCCGGACGTGGTGGTCGGGCTGCACCGACATCGCGAACCCGCTCACCGGGTTGACCTTGCCGGCGGTCCGGACGAGCTCCGCAGCCTGGTCCTGGTCGGTCTGGTCGGCCGAGCTCATCGCCAGGTGGGAGCAGGTGTAGTCGCTGTCGTACACCGCGGCCGACAGCGGCTCGCCCGACTTGTCGACGACGGCGCGCAGCTCGTCGGGCGCGCCGTCACCGTCGCTCGCGTCGGCCACGGCGCGGGGCAGGTAGTCGGCCGTGTCGCTGGTGAACAGCAGCCCGTCCGCGGCGTCCAGGGAGATGAACTGCAGCTCGGGGGTGAGGTCGACCCCGATCGTGCCCAGCAGGTCCTCGCCGCCGCTCCACACTCCGGTGTCGGACGACGGACGGGTGTAGCCGAGCTCGTCGAGGCGGTCCGCGATGTCGCCGAAGTCCGTGCCGTCGGGGAGGTGCAGCATCACGACCGCGCCCTGCTCGGACTGGCTGAACAGCTCCCAGTCGACGGTCGCGGGCGAGAACCCGAACTTCTCCTGGAGCACCGGCGCCGACTGCACCAGCGCGGAGGTCGAGGTGAGGTCCGCCTCGAAGCCGCGGTCGAGGAACGTCGTGACCGCCGATCCCGCGGACGTCGTGGACAGGTCGTCCGCGCCGACCCGCGCGCGCACGGCGGTCCAGTCGGTCCAGAGCAGCCGCTCGGCCTCGGGGGGCGCCATCCCCGCGGCCCGCTGGAAGTCGGTCCGCTGGGCGGCGTGCCACCACCACAGACCCCCCGCGACCACCGCGAGCACGACGACGGCGACCGCCGCGATCGTGAGGCGTTTGCGCACGGGGTCTCCTGTCCGGGGCGAGGTGGTGTGAGACTAACCGCATGGCCCTCAGGGACGTGCTCGCGGCCGGAGCCGTGGTGTACCGCCCCGGCCGGCAGGTGCTGCTGGTGCACCGTCCCAAGTACGACGACTGGTCGTTCCCCAAGGGCAAGCTCGACCCGGGCGAGCACCAGACGGCCGCCGCCGTGCGCGAGGTCGCCGAGGAGACCGGCCTGCGCGTGCGGCTGGGCCCGCCGCTGAGCAGCCAGCGCTACCTGGCCGGCGGGCGGATGAAGACCGTCTCCTACTGGGTCGGTCGGGCCGTCGACGCCGACGACGTCAGCGGCTACGAGCCCAACGAGGAGATCGACGGGGTCGAGTGGGCGCCGTACGACGAGGCGATGGCGCGGCTCACCTACCCCCACGACCGGGACACCCTGCGCGAGTCGAAGAAGCTGCGCCGCCGCACCGCGGCGCTCGTCGTCCTGCGGCACGGGGCGGCCCGCTCGCGCAAGGTGTGGCAGGGCGACGACCGCGTGCGGCCCCTGCTCCAGCCTGGCCTGCTCCAGGCCGAGCACCTGGTGGCGGTGCTCGCGGCGTACGACGTGACCCGGGTCGTGAGCTCGAGCAGCCTGCGGTGCGTCCAGACCGTGCGCCCGTACGCCGACGCCACCGCCTCGTGCCTCGAGGAGCAGGACGGGCTGAGCGAGGAGGACGCCGCCCGTGCCTCGGTGGGCACGATCGTGGACGAGCTCCTCCGCGGCGACCGTGGCGCCGTGCTGTGCACCCACCGGCCGGTGCTGCCGGACGTCTTCGACGCCCTCGGCGTGGCCGATCCGGGGCTCGAGCCCGGCGGGATGCTCGTCGCCCACGTGCGGCGCGGCAGGATCGTCTCGACCGAGCAGCACCTGGTGCGCTGAGCCCGCGCGTCAAGGGCCCACGGGCCTGTTCACGTGATGGCCGTCTCAGTTGCGGCCGCCCGTAGACGTTTGGGCGGTTCGAGTTCACCCCTCGTTCACCGACGCCCGCCGGTCCGGTCACCTCCGCTGCCTACCTTCGCTGTCGTGATGACCATCAGACATCAGGAGAACGAAGTGAAGAGCACTTCCATCCGTCGGGCAGTCGTGCCCGGCATCGCCGCCCTCGTCCTGGCCTTGTCGGGCTGTGCCGCCGGCAACGACTCGGGCAGCGGCTCGAGCGGATCGGGCGGCTCGGGGAGCGGCTCGCTGAGCGGCACCCTCAACGGAGGCGGCTCGTCGGCCCAGGAGTCGGCCCAGGGCGCCTGGCGCGCGGGCTTCCAGAGCGCCAACGACGGCGTGACCGTCAACTACGACCCGGTCGGCTCCGGCACGGGACGCGAGAACTTCATCTCCGGCGCGTACACCTTCGCCGGCTCCGACTCGGCCCTCACCACGGACGCGGGCGAGCTCGACAAGGCCACCGCGCGCTGCGGTGGCGCGGCCCCGATCGAGGTCCCGGCGTACGTCAGCCCGATCGCGGTCGTCTACAACCTGTCGGGCGTCGACAGTCTCCAGCTCTCCGCCCCCGTGATCGCCCAGATCTTCGACGGCAAGATCACCAAGTGGAACGACCCGCTCATCGCGGCCGACAACCCGGACGCCACGCTGCCCGACACCACGATCACCCCCGTGCACCGCCAGGACGACTCGGGCACGACCAGCAACTTCACCGACTACCTGGAGAAGGCCGCCGACGGCAAGTGGACCTACCCGCACGACGGCGTGTGGCCGATCAAGGGCGGCGAGTCCGGTGACGGTACCTCCGGCCTGGTGGCCGCGGTCAAGGCCGGCGAGGGCACCATCGGCTACGCCGACGAGAGCCAGGTCGGCGATCTCGGCGTCGCCGCGCTGAAGGTCGGCACCGACTACAACATGCCGACCGCCGACGGCGCCGCCCAGGTGCTCGCCGAGTCGCCGCGCACCCAGGGCCGCGACGCGGTCGACATGGCCATCGACGTGGACCGCACGGCGACCGACGCCGGTGCCTACCCGCTGATGCTCACGTCGTACCTCATCGCCTGCCAGACCTACGACAACGCCTCCGACGCCGACCTGGTCAAGGGCTTCCTGGCGTACGTCGTGTCCGCGGAGGGCCAGCAGGCCGCGGCGGACCAGGCCGGGTCCGCCCCGCTCGACTCGTCGCTCCAGCAGGAAGCCGCCGGGATCGTCGACAAGATCGCCGCGAAGTAGCCAGTCGCGGCACGGGGATGCGGCGGGCCGGGCGACCGGCTCGCCGCCTCCCCACATCCGATTGAGGAGCACGAGACAACAGTGTCAGCCACGTCATCCCTGGCCCCGCCCGACGGCGGGCGCGAGGTCGAGCCCGCGGCCGGGAAGGCTCCCCGCAGCCGCGGCGACCGCGTGTTCGCGGGTACGGCGCGGGCGGCCGGGATCGCGATCCTCGTCGCCCTGGCCGGTGTCTTCGTCTTCCTCACCGTCGAGGGGCTGCCGGGGCTCAGCCAGACCGCTGCGACCTACACGCCGAACACCAGCTTCCTCTCGTACGTCGCCCCGCTGCTGTTCGGCACCGTCCTCGCAGCGGTCCTCGCGCTGCTCCTCGCGGTCCCGTTCGCCTTCGGGATCGCGCTGTTCATCTCGCACTACGCACCGCGCCGGCTCGCGGTGCCGGTCGCCTACGTGGTCGACCTGCTGGCCGCCGTACCGTCCGTGGTCTTCGGCCTGTGGGGCGCGCGCTCGCTGGCGCCGTACCTCGTCGGCGCCCACGACTGGCTGGCCGCCCACCTGGGCTGGCTGCCGTTCTTCGACGGCCCGGCCTCGGTCACCGGGCGCACGGTGTTCACGGCGGGCATCGTGCTCGCGATCATGGTGCTGCCGATCATCACCGCGATCTCGCGCGAGATCTTCGCGCAGACGCCGCGCCTCAACGAGGAGGCGGCCCTCGCGCTCGGCGCGACCCGCTGGGAGATGATCCGGCTGACGGTCTTCCCCTACGCCCGCTCCGGGATGGTCTCCGCGGTGATGCTCGGCCTCGGTCGCGCGCTGGGCGAGACGATGGCGGTCGCCATGGTGCTGTCGGCCTCGCCGGTGGTCACGCTCAACCTGATCTCCAACACCAACCCGGCCACGATCGCCTCCAACATCGCCTCGAGCTTCACCGAGGCGACGCCGGCCAAGCTGCACGTGCTGATCGCGACCGGGCTGGTGCTGTTCGCCTTCACGTTCGCGGTGAACTTCGCGGCCCGCTGGGTCGTCGGCCGCAGCGCACGGAGGATGGCGCGATGAGCACCACCGAGCTGGCCGTGCAGGACGTCACGACGTCGCTGCGGCTCGCGCAGCCCCGGCTGCCGCGCTGGGCGCCCGCGCTGGTCGGCGTCCTGGCGGTCGCCGCCGCCGGGCTGCCGGCCCTGCTCCTCGGGTGGGGGCTGGTCCCGTGGCTGTTCCTCGCCGCCGTGCTCTTCCTCGTCGTGCTGCCGCTGTGGTCGCTCGCCGTCGAGAACGCCCGCGCCGCCGTCGACCGGCTGATGACGTCGCTGGTCTGGACGACCTTCGGCGTCGCGATGATCCCGCTGGCCTGGCTGATCTGGACGGTCGTCAAGAACGGCGCCTCGGTGATCAGCATCGAGTTCCTGACCTTCGACATGCGCAACATCGTGAGCGACGGCGGCGGCATCTACCACGCGCTGCTGGGCACCCTGCTTGTCACCGGCGCGGCCGCGCTGATCTCGGTGCCGGTGGGGCTGTTCGCCGCGATCTACCTCGTGGAGTACGGCAAGGGCAGTCGCCTGGCGAAGTGGGTCACGTTCCTCGTCGACGTGATGACCGGCATCCCCTCCATCGTCGCCGGCCTCTTCGCGCTCGCGCTCTTCGTGCTGATCTTCGGCCCGGAGATCCGGCTCGGCTTCGGCGGCTCGGTCGCCCTGTCGCTGCTGATGATCCCGATCGTGGTGCGCTCCACCGAGGAGATGCTCCGGCTGGTCCCCGACGACCTGCGCGAGGCGTCGTACGCTCTGGGCGTGCCGAAGTGGCGGACGATCACGAAGGTCGTGCTGCCGACCTCGCTGGGCGGCATCATCACCGGCGTCATGCTGGCCGTGGCGCGGGTGATCGGGGAGACCGCGCCGCTCCTGGTGGTCGCCGGCAAGACGGACTCGGTCAACATGAACCTCTTCAACGAGCGGATGACGACGCTGCCCGTCTACATCTACTACCAGTTCACGCAGCCGGGGGTCGCCCCGGCCGGCACGGGCGGCGACGCGCCCGGCATCGCCCGCGCGTGGGGCGCCGCCCTGGTCCTCATCGCGATCGTGATGGTGCTGAACCTCATCGCCCGGCTCGTCGGCAAGATCTACGCCCCCAGGAAAGGCTGAGCCACACTCATGGCCAAGAGCATCGACGTCTCCGACCTGAACATCTACTACGGCGACTTCCTCGCCGTCGAGGGCGTCAACATGACCATCAAGGCGCGCTCGGTGACCGCGTTCATCGGCCCGTCCGGGTGCGGCAAGTCGACCATGCTGCGGTCGTTGAACCGGATGCACGAGGTGATCCCCGGCGCCCGTGTCGAGGGCAAGATCATGGTCGACGGCCAGTCGCTGTACGACGCCTCGATCGACCCGGTCGCCGTACGTCGTCAGATCGGCATGGTCTTCCAGCGGCCGAACCCGTTCCCGACGATGTCGATCTACGACAACGTGCTCGCCGGCAACCGGCTCAATGCCAAGAAGCTCAGCAAGTCCGAGGGCGACACGATCGTCGAGCGGTCCCTGCAGGCCGCGAACCTGTGGACCGAGGTCAAGGACCGGCTGAACAAGCCCGGCATGGGTCTCTCCGGCGGCCAGCAGCAGCGGCTGTGCATCGCCCGCGCGATCGCGGTCGAGCCGCAGGTGCTGCTCATGGACGAGCCGTGCTCCGCCCTCGACCCGATCTCCACCTCCGCGATCGAGGACCTCATCCACGAGCTGAAGTCGGACTACACGATCGTGATCGTCACCCACAACATGCAGCAGGCCGCCCGCGTCTCCGACGACACCGGCTTCTTCAACCTCAAGGCCACCGGCGAGCCCGGTCACCTCGTCGAGTTCAACCCCACCAAGAAGATGTTCACCAACCCCGACCAGGAGTCCACCGAGGCGTACATCTCGGGCCGCTTCGGCTGAGGGGGTCTTGGGGGGCCTGGGGGCGGACGTCATACGAAGCGAGGGCAATAGCGCTCGGACCGTATGACGTCCGGCGATGCGGCACGGTTGTCCACAGGTCGCCGCGCTCCCTGCGTGGGTGCGTCGGGCGCCGGGAACTCTCCCCGGCATGGCAGCAGACCGCACCGACGTACGCCCCTCCGAGCTGCGGCTCGCCCGTCGACGACGGGTCGAACGGCTGGCTGCCGAGCAGGCGGGCATCATCTCGCGACCGCAGCTGTACGAGCTGGGGGTGACGCGCTGGGAGGTCCGGGCGGACCTCGGTGCCGACCGGTGGCAGCGCGTCGGTCCCCAGACGGTCTGCGTCACCACGGGGCCGCTCGGGACGGAGGCCATGGACTGGGTGGCCGTGCTCGAGGGCGGCCCGCGCGCCTTCCTGG
>JAOPYB010000036.1 GCA_025964835.1 Nocardioides sp.
ACGGCCAGCAACGGCTCGCCCCCCATGGCGTAGACGTCCGACAGCGCGTTGGCCGCGGCGATCCGTCCCCAGTCGTAGGCGTCGTCGACGACCGGGGTGAAGAAGTCGGCGGTCGCGATCACCGCCCGCCCCTCGGGCCCGTCGTCGATGCGTACGGCGGCACCGTCGTCGCCGTGCTCGAGACCCACGATCAGCTCGCCGATGCCGGTGCCTCCCGCGCGACCCCTGGGCAGGTTCGCCAGCACGCGTTCGAGCTCGCCGGGCGGCACCTTGCAGGCGCAGCCACCACCGGCGGCGTACTGCGTGAGACGGAATTCCGGGAGCTGACTCGTCATGGCCGCAAGGCTAGGCCCGACCCCAAGGCCCGGACGGCACGGCCAGGGGTGAGGCCCTGCCCTAGAGTGGCCGCGGAGGCGTTCCTCGTCTGGTGACGGGCGCGGTCCTCAAAACCGTAGTGGCCGAGCATCTCGGTCAGGCGGGTTCGATTCCCGTCCGCCTCCGCCAGCCTGTTTGCCGCCCGACTCCCCCGAGACGGGCCCGCTTCCCGGAGGTGTGACGTGCCGGACCCACGACGGGCCACGCCCCGCACCGACCGCGTGCTCGCGGACCCACGCCTCCAGGACGCGGCCGCACGCCTCGGGCCCGCGCTGGTCCGGCGCGCGGTCGGAGCCGCACTCGACCGGTGCCGCGCCGGCGACGTCACCCCCGGCGAGGTCGCCGATTCCGCCGTGGCGTCGTTGCCGCCGGTGGCGACCGCGCTCCGTCGGGTGGTGAACGCGACCGGGGTGGTGGTGCACACGAACCTGGGCCGGGCCCCGCTGTCCGAGGCAGCCGTCGAGGCGGTGCGCGTCGCGGCCGGGGCGACCGACGTCGAGCTCGACCTGGCCACCGGGCGCCGGGGGCGGCGCGGACGCTCGGCGATGGCGGCCCTGGCGGCGGCCGTGCCGGACGCCGGCGCGGTGCACGTGGTGAACAACGGCGCCGCCGCCCTTGCCCTCGTCACCTGCGCGCTCGCGCAGGGGCGAGAGGTCGTGGTGGCGCGCGGCGAGCTGGTCGAGATCGGTGACGGCTTCAGGATCCCCGAGCTGCTGGAGTCGGTGGGCGCCCGGCTCCGTGAGGTCGGTACGACGAACCGGGTGCGACTGTCGGACTACGCCGACGCGATCCACGAGCAGACGGCGTTCGTGTTGAAGGTCCACCCGTCGAACTTCGTCGTCTCCGGGTTCACCTCCACGGTGAGCATCGCGGAGCTCGCCTCGCTGCCGGTGACCGTCGTCGCGGACATCGGCTCCGGGCTGCTCGCCCCGCACCCGCGGCTGCCCGACGAGCCGAGCGCCGCCGCTGCCCTGCGAGCCGGCGCGGACCTCGTCACCGCGTCCGGAGACAAGCTCCTCGGCGGCCCGCAGTGTGGCCTGATGCTCGGGCGCGCCGACCTCGTCGAGGCGCTGCGGCGGCACCCGTTCGCCCGAGCCCTGCGCGTCGACAAGCTCACCCTGGCCGCTCTCGAGGCGACCCTGACCGGCCCGACCCCGCCGGTGGTCGCCGCACTGGCGGCCGCTCCCGCGCACCTGCTCTCCCGGGCGGAGAAGATCGTCGCCGAGCTGGGGCCCGCGGTCGGGAGCCAGGCCGTCACGTCCCAGGCCGCCGTGGGCGGAGGTGGCGCACCCGGCGTGCCGATCGAGAGCGCCGCGGTCGCCCTGCCGGCCCACCTCGCGGACGCGCTGCGCCTGGACCAGGTGCAGCCCGTGGTCGGACGCGTCGAAGGGGGCCGGCTGCTGCTCGACCTGGTCGCCGTGGCGCCCGAGGACGACGTGCTGCTGGTCGAGGCCGTGCGCCGGGCGGTGTCGTCTTCCGGGTCGTCGACCGGATCGTCGGGCGAGGTCTGATGCACGTCATCGCCACCGCCGGACACGTCGACCACGGCAAGTCGGCACTCGTCCAGGCGCTGACCGGCAGCGACCCGGACCGGCTCGAGGAGGAGCACCGGCGGGGTCTCTCCATCCAGCTCGGCTACGCGTGGACGGCCCTGCCCGACGTCGGCGACATCGCCTTCGTCGACGTGCCGGGCCACGAGCGGTTCATCTCCACGATGCTGGCCGGGGTGGGCCCGGTGCCGGCGGTGCTCCTCGTCGTCGCCGCCGACGACCCGTGGATGCCCCAGGCGGCCGAGCACCTCGCGGCCCTCGACGCCCTCGGCGTCGCTCACGGGGTCGTCGCAGTCACGCGCTGCGACCTCGCCGATCCCGCTCCGGCAGCGGCACGCGCAGCGGCCGAGCTGCGGCGTACGTCGTTGCACGGCTCGCCCGTCGTGCCCGTCAGCAGCCGCACGGGCGCCGGTCTCGAGGAGCTGCGCAGTCGGCTGGCCGAGCTGGTGCTGGGCCTGCCGGTCGCCGACCCGGGGGCCGACGTGCGGCTCTGGGTCGACCGGCGGTTCACCGTCAGCGGAGCGGGGACCGTGGTCACCGGCACGCTGCCGGCCGGGACCGTCGCGCGTGGCGACGTGTTGAGCACCGGCACCGGTTCGGTGCGGGTTCGCGGGGCCCAGTCGCTGGAGCGATCGGTGGACTCCGTCTCGGGCGTGGCGCGGGTGGCCCTCAACGTCACCGGAGACGTCGAGGAGCTCGACCGCTCGAGTCTCCTCACCACTCCCGGGGCCTACAGCTGGACGACGACCCTGGACGTCCGGGTGTCCGGCGACGCGACCCTGCTGCCGACCCTGCCGATGCTGCACGTCGGCGCGATGTCGCTGAGCGCCCGGTGCCGCCCGCTGGCCGGAGACCTGGTGCGCCTCACCCTGTCGCGTCCGCTTCCGCTGCGCGTGGGCGACCGGGCGCTGCTGCGCGACCCGGGGAGCCGCACCGTCTGGGGGGTGCAGGTGCTCGACCCGCTGCCGCCGCGGCTGCGCAGACGTGGGGCGGCCGGCGACCGTGCCGAGGTGCTGCGGGACCTCTCCGGGACTCCGGACCTCGCCTCCGAGGTGGCCCGCCGTGAGGTGGTCGAGCTGGCGACCCTGCGCCGGATCGGGGTCCCCGACCTGCCCGCGCCGGCGGGGGTGGTCCGGGCGGGACCGTGGCTGATCAGCGCGGCGCGCGCCGAGCGCGTGCGGGAGCAGGTCCGGGACGCAGTCACCGAGCACGACCGCGCCCGGCCGCTCGACCGCGGGCTCTCGCTGGGCGTGCTCGCCGAACGCCTCGACCTGCCCACGCCCGAGCTGGTGGCGGCGGTGCTGCGCGAGCCGCTGAGGCTGGTCGACGGCCGGGTCCTGGTGCCGGGGACCGGCGAGCTGCCCGCGCAGGTGGAGCGGGCGCTGGCCGTGCTGGCCGGCGACCTTTCCGAGAGCCCGTTCGCGGCACCCACCGCCGACCGCCTCCGCGAGCTCGGGCTCGACCCGGCGGCGCAGGCGGCGGCGGCCAGGTC
>JAOPYB010000045.1 GCA_025964835.1 Nocardioides sp.
AGTCGACCTCCCCCGCGTTGATCTGCGCGCGCATCGCGGGGTCCGACTGGTAGGGCAGCCGCTTGTCGACGCCGTGGACCGAGGCGAGCAGGCCGTCGACCTCGGGCGCCGTCGAGGCACCCGACCAGAGGCCGATCCGGAACTCCTCACCCCGCGCGTGGGCCGCCTCCATGCGGGCGGCCAGGGCAACCGGCACCGCCTTGGGGTGGCCGGCACCCGTGAAGCCGCTGATGCCGACGGAGTCGCCGTGCTCGACGTGGCCGGCCGCCACCTCCGCAGTGGTCACCTTGGCGGCGAGCTGCGGACAGGTGATCCGCGACTCGTGGCTCAACTGCGCACGAGCGCGACCACGTGGTCCACGACCCGGTCGGCCGGCACTTGCTCCCGCTCGCCGGTCGCCCGGTCCTTGACCTCGATCGTGCCGTCGGCGAGGGACTTGCCGACCACGACGATCGTCGGTACGCCGATCAGCTCGGCGTCCTTGAACTTCACGCCGGGGCTCATCTTCCAGCGGTCGTCGAAGAGCACCTCGATGCCCTGGGCGGCCAGCTCGTGGGCGACGCGCTCGGCCGCGGCGTAGACGGTCTCGTCCTTGCCGGTGGCGATGAGGTGGACGTCGGCCGGCGCGACCTCGCGCGGCCAGGCGAGCCCGAACTCGTCGGCGGTGCCCTCCGCGATCGCGGCGACCGCACGCGAGGGACCGATGCCGTAGGAACCCATCGTCACGGTGACGAGCTTGCCGTTCTCGTCGAGGACCTTGAGGTCGAGGGCCTCGGCGTACTTGCGCCCGAGCTGGAAGATGTGGCCCATCTCGATGCCCCGGGCGGTCTCGAGGGTGCCCTCGTCGCAGTTGGGACACGCGTCCCCGTCGCGGACCTCGGCGGCCTCGACGGTCCCGTCGGGCGTGAAGTCGCGGCCCACGACGAGGTCGATGACGTGGCTGCCGTCGATGTCGGCACCGGTCACCCATCGGGTGCCCTCGACGACGCGGGGGTCCACGAGGTAGCGGATCGCGGACTCGCTCTTCTCGCCGAGCGCGCCGGGTCCGATGTAGCCCTTGACCAGCGAGGGGTGCTTCTTGAACTCGGCCTCGTCGAAGGGCTCGACCTCGGTCGGCTCCATCTGGCCCTCGAGCCGCTTCTGGTCGACCTCACGGTCGCCGGGCAGGCCGATGGCGACCGGCTCGCGGGTGCCGTCCGGGTGCTTGAGGACCACGAGCACGTTCTTGAGCGTGTCGGCGGCGGCCCAGGGCCGGTCGTCGCGGGGGTACTTCTCGTTGAGGTGGTGGACGAGGCTGTCGATCGTCGGGGTGTCCGGCGTCTGCTCCGCGTGCGCGGCGGGGGTGGCGTCGTACGCGACCGGAGCGGGGGAGCGCACCTGCACGGCCTCGACGTTCGCGGCGTAGTCGCAGTTGGTGCAGCGGACGTAGGTGTCCTCGCCGACCGCGGCCTTCGCGAGGAACTCCTCGGACTTCGAGCCACCCATGGCGCCCGAAGTCGCCTTGACGATGACGTACTCGAAGCCGAGGCGGTCGAAGATCCGGATGTAGGCGTCGCGGTGGGCCTGGTAGCTGACCTCGAGGCCGGCGTCGTCGACGTCGAAGGAGTAGGAGTCCTTCATGACGAACTCGCGGCCGCGCAGCAGGCCGGCACGCGGGCGCGCCTCGTCGCGGTACTTCGTCTGGATCTGGTAGATCGAGAGCGGCAGGTCCTTGTACGACGAGTAGAGGTCCTTCACGACGAGCGTGAACATCTCCTCGTGCGTGGGGCCGAGAAGGTAGTCGTTGCCCTTGCGGTCCTTGAGCCGGAAGATGCCGTCGCCGTACTCGGTCCAGCGGCCGGTCGCCTCGTAGGGCTCCCGGGGCAGCAGCGCCGGGAACGACAGCTCCTGGGCGCCGATGCCGTCCATCTCCTCGCGGATGATCCCCTCGATCCGGCGCAGGGTCCGCAGGCCGAGCGGCAGCCAGGTGTAGATGCCGGGCGCCGCGCGGCGGATGTACCCCGCGCGGACGAGCAGCCGGTGGCTCGGGACCTCGGCGTCCGCGGGGTCGTCTCGCAGGGTGCGCAGGAACAGGCTCGACATCCGCAAGATCATGGGCGCAAGGCTACTTGTGCGTCGCCCCGCGCCGCGAACCAGTAACGCCGTGGAGTGCTGGGCGGGCTCAGCCCTCGCGAGCGGCTCGCAGCGCGGCCCTGATCATCGGCACCTGGAGCGGCAGCCGGGCGAAGGCCGCGACCTTCAGGCCGGTCCGGCGGGACCCGGTCGAGTCGGCGGCCATCTTGAGGTTGCCCGGGAAGACGCCGAGCAGCAGTGCGGCGCTGACCCAGCCGGCGAGCGAGCGGGTGCGCGGGTGCAGCAGCCCGGCGGCACACGCCAGCTCGGCCACGCCGCTGCCGAGGATCACCTCGCGGTGGGCGGGGACCCAGCTCGGCATCAGGGGCTCGTAGACCTCCGGCCTGGCCAGGTGGATGGTGCCGCTGACGGCGAAGATGCCGGCGAGGCCAACGGTGCTTCTGGAGAGGCTCACGTCGCCACGGTAGTGGTCTCGACAAGCTCGACCACCGAGCAGCCGGGAGCTCAGAACATGACGGTGGCGAACCGGGCCGTCTCGCGGAAGCCGACCTTCTCGTAGGTGCGGCGGGCCGGCGCGTTCCAGTGGTTCACGTAGAGCGACACGACGGGTGCGACCTCGCGGCGCACGAGCTCGACGACCGCGGCCATACCCGCGGCCGCGAGGCCCTCGCCGCGACGGTCCCTCGGCACCCACACGCCCTGGATCTGGGCGGCGTACGGCGTCGCACACGCGACCTCGGCCTTGAAGACCAGCCGGTCGTCGTCGAACCGGGCGAACGACCAGCCGCGGTTCATCAGCTGGGTGACGCGGGCGCGGTACAGCTCGGCGCCGCCGCCGGCCTCCGGGGAGAGCCCGACCTCCTCGGTGTACATCGCCACGCAGGCCGGGTAGAGCTCCGCCAGGTCGTGCCGCGTCGTACGCCGGACCAGCGGGTCGGGCGCGATGGCGGGCGGGCCGGAGATCTCGAGGTGCGGCTGGTTCCAGCGGGTCTCGCGGGGGCGGCCCCAGCCGGAGGCGACGCCGTTCCAGAAGACCTCGACCGCGTCGTGCGGCCCGACGATCGTGGAGACCGTGCGGCCCCGGGTCAGCGCCCGCTCGGCGAACGCCTGCGCGTCCTCGGCCGTCGCCTGCACCGGCACCAGGTTCGCGCCCACGTGGCAGGCGGCGCGGAGCTCGCCACCCTCGAACCGGCCCCACATCTCGCCGCCGAGCCAGCGCGGCTCGAGGTTGGTGGTGCGCGCGCGGTAGTCGACGAAGACGTTCACGACGGGATCGAGCCCGGACAGCGCCAGGAACGCATCGAGGTCGCCGGCGCCGAGCGAGCGGACGCCGTGGCGGGTCGTGAGCACGAGGGGAGCCTACGCGGAGACCGTCGCGCTCGGGTCCAGCCGATCCCCCAGCTGAGCATCCGGCCGGCGGTGTTGACCCGGCCGAGATGCTCGGGCGTGACCTGCTGGCCGGTAGGTGATTGAGTTGATCATCACCAGTGCGGCCAAGCGGCAGGCTCAGGGCCGACCGAGTCCGGACGCGAGGTGGGTCGCGACCGTGCCCGTCGGCTCGGGTTCCTCGATGAGAGCCCGGACGTCCGGGTCCGATGCGAGGGCCTGGCGCGCCCGGTGGAGGCGCACCCGGGCCGTTCCGGGACGGACGCCGAGTGCGACGGCGAGCTCGGCCGGGGTGAGCCCCTCCCATGCAACCAGCCGGAGGACCTCCCGGTCGTGGCGCGAGAGCCGCTCGAGTGCGGCGGCCAGGACGGCTGCGGTGCCCTCCGTGCGGGTCCGTTCGACAGCTCGTTCAGGCCGGACGGCGAGCTGGCCGACCAGCTCCCGGTCGCGTCGTTGCCTGCGCCCGTCCGCAAGGAGAAGCGTCCTGGCGACACCGAAGAGCCACGCCCGTCGGAGCGGCGGCGCCGGGAGGTCCGGGCGTCGGCGCCACGCCACGGCGTAGACCTCGGCGAGGAGGTCATCGACATCTCCGGAGCTCCGTCGCCGCAGGTAGGAGAGCACGTCGCGAGCGGTCGCGCGGAACAGCTCCTCGAACTCATCGGCAGTGATGGTGGGCACCACGTCACTGCACCGTGTGCAGGAAGTTGGCGTTCGCGTTCGGGAGATCCGGAACCAACGACGGCCGGCAGTAACCGTTGTTCTGGGCAAGCACCCGGGCCACGACGCCCGGGGTGTCACCCTCCACGGCCTCGCCGAGGGCGCCCAGGTAGTAGAACTGGCTCTCGTCGCGATATTGCTCCGTCGTGGTGTTGCCGTTGCCGTCGTCGACCTCCTGGCTCTCCATCCGGCTGTACGGGTCAGGGTCGATCGCGGTGACCGCGGGCCACGTAGGGGCGGCCTGGATCTGGCGGATCGCCTGCGCACGTGCCGTCTCGTGGTGGCTGCGGGTCGCGGCGGCCCACTGGTTCGACCACGAGCACAGCGCCGCATCGGCGACCCAGGCGCGAAGCGCGCCTGTGGAGACGAACTCGTCCGTCGCGGCGCCCCGGGCGTCCTCGACCTGCTGCCGCAGCGCGAGTGCACGGGACTCGGCGGTCGGGAACGGGATGTCCGTGGTCTCCTCCGCGACCACCCGGCCGAAGTCGGGAGCCGCGACTGCCAGCTTCTCACCGGGCCCTCCCAGACGGAGGTCCTCCGCGTCCACGGGGCCCTTGCCCGTGTGCGCCGTGTAGAGCTCGGCGGCGGCAAGCCCCGAGGTGCCGAGGACGGCGGCACCGATGCCGGCGGCGATGCCCACGCGGATGCGCGCGCGCCGACTCCTGCGGGGTCGGCCCGGGCCCTCGACCGTGGGCGCGAGGCGCGCCCAGCAGCGCTCGATCTCAGCGGCGGAGGGCTCGGGGACGGCGGGCTTCGCAGCCACCATCAAGCGGTCGTGGGCGTCGGTCCACGGTGTTCGATGCACGGGTGCCTCCAGCGGTGGTGTCGGTCTCACCCCTACATGTCCGCGCGTTACGTCACCGCCTGGCGCTACTCGTTCCAGCCGCTGTTGTAGACGTCGAGTCCGAACGTGTCGAGGCCCTCGGTCCGCGCGTAGCCGAGCTTGTCGAGGCGGAAGATCTCCTCGATCGAGCCGAGCAGCGAGTAGTGGTTGTACGGCGTGGTGCTCCAGCTGTTCGGCTTCGTGAACCTCGAGATCACCAGGGCGCCGACCAGGCCGCCACCGAGCCCGTTGATCCCCGGCATCGGCGAGTTCGTCGACGGGCCCTCACCGCAGCAGGCGCTGGAGTCGGACTGCGGACCGTCGGACTCGTCGGCGGTGATCACGAGCACCCCGTCTCGCTTGAACGCGGGCGACCGCAGGATCCGCGGCACCCAGCTCTTCATCCACCGGTTCACGGACACCAGGCCGCCCGGCCGGCCGTCGGCGCACGGCTCGTCGTGGCCGTCGTTGCAGAGGTCGGGGGTGATGTAGACGAGGTTCGGGGTGCGCTTGACCTTGGCCAGGTCGTGGTCGAGCGCGCTGAGCTTCA
>JAOPYB010000067.1 GCA_025964835.1 Nocardioides sp.
AGCCGGTTGGGCACGATCTGCCAGGAGAGCCCGTACTTGTCCTTGAGCCAGGCGCACCGGCCGGGCTCGCCGCCGGCGACCAGGTTGTCCCAGTAGTAGTCGACCTCGGTCTGGTCCTCGCACGGGATGCTGAACGAGATGGACTCCTTGAAGGTCGCGTGCATCGGCCCGCCGTTGATGCCGCGGAAGGTTCGGCCGTCGAGCGTCCAGTCCGCCGTCACGACCTGGTGGTCGCCGCCGAAGCGGCCGACGCTGCCGATCTCGGAGTTCGGGAAGATCTTGACGTAGAACTCCATCGCCTCCTCGAGGTTGTCGTCGAACCACAGGCAGGGGGTGATGGCGGGCATGGGGAGCTCCTTGCGTCGGCCGAGCCTGGTCGCTCGGGCTGCAGCGGTACAGACTCCTCGGGCGACGCGAAGTCATCGCCACCGGAAAAGTCGTCACAACCAGCTTGGGTCGGCCGCACGTTGGAGGGGTGAAGGTATCGCGACGAGAGGCAGGACGTTGGACGACTCGGAGTTCATCGAGTGGGTGGCGGGGAACCAACGCCAGCTGCTGCGGTCGGCGTACCTGCTGACGGGTGAGCTGCACCGCGCCGAGGACCTCGTCCAGGAGGCGCTGGTCAAGGTGGCGCTGCGCTGGTCGCGGCTCCGGACCGGCAACCCCGTGGCGTACGCCCGCACGATCATCGTCCACGACAACATCTCGTGGTGGCGCCGGCACCGGCGCGAGCTGACCCGGGGCACGGCCGGTGAGGCGCCCCAGGTGTCGTCCGACCCGGAGGCCGCCCTCGTCGTACGACGCGCGCTGGACCGCCTGACCCCTCGCCAGCGGGCCGTGGTGGTCTGCCGGCACTTCGACGACCTGTCCGAGCGCGAGACCGCGCAGATCCTCGGCGTCACGGTCGGCACCGTGAAGAGCACGAACTCCGCGGCACTGGCCCGCCTGCGTGACGGAGCCCCCGAGCTCCTCGACCTGATCGGAAGGACCCGATGAATGAGCTGCACGACCTGCTGGAGCAGGCCACGAACCGGATCGACAGCCCCAACCTCGCTGCCGACGCCCTGGCCGGCGCCCGACGCCGGCGTACGGCGCGACGCGCGGCGCTCGCCGCCGGCGTGACCGCCGGCCTCGTCGCCGTGGTCGCGGTGGCCGGTCAGCTGGCCGGAGGCACCGGTGGCAGTGCCCCGCCCCTCACGCCCCCGAGCCAGACGCCGACCTCGACGAAGGTGGTCGCCCAGCCGCGGTGGGACCCGCGCGACGCCGGCGACCTCCCGTCCGCCGCGAACGAGGTCTCACCGCTGCTGCCCGACGTGCTCGACCTGCCGTCCTCGGCGCCGGCGCTCGCCGACGAGCCGATCGCGGCCGCGGTGCTGAGCATCGACAGCGGCCGTACGACCTACCTGCTGTCGACTGACGGCTCGTGGCGGAGCGTGCCGTTGTCCCTCGAGTACGGCGGTTCGGAGCTGACCACGGACGGGACGCGGCTCGCGGTCCAGACCGAGACCGGTGTGGACGTCTGGGACCTGCCCACAGGCCAACGCACGAGGCTCGACAACCCGGACGGTTACGCACCCGTGGACCCCGTGCCGTGGGTGTGGGTCGACACGGCGACGCTCCTCCTCGACGACCCGCAGCCCGAGGCGGGGGGTTGGCTGGTGGACGCGGACTCGGGTGCGGCGACAGTGGTGCCCTACCCGACCAGCGGTCTCGGGTGGTGGGCGACGGTCGACCCGAAGGGTGTGGTGGTCGAGAGCGCGGACTACGGCAGGCCCGTCGAGCTCACGGACTGGGCAGGTGGAGAGCCTCGACGAGTCGACATGCGCGATATCGGGCGGCTTGCCACCATCCGCGCTGACTCGGACACGGTCGTCGGCACCTCGGACGCCCAGGGTGCGTTCTCGGTCTTCGTGGCAGGCCGGGCCGACCTTGCGCCGCGGGCGATCCTCCCGCTGGTGGATCCGGGGGCCAGGTATGCCAACGGCGGCCTGCAGGTGGCGGCGCTGCTCGATGACGGGACCGTGCTGCTGCGGGTCGCGGCCTTCGACGACGAGATGAACTGGCGGCTCGTGGCCTGGCAGCCCGACACCGGGGACCTCTCGACGCTGACCCGGACCACCGGGGGGCCCGTGGTGTTGATGTCGTATGCCACCGGCCTGCTCGGCTGACCGGCCCTAGACTCGTCCCGTGGACTTCTACTCGTCGTACGCCCACGGGTTCGCCCGGGTCGCGGCCTGCACGATGCCGGTCGCGATCGCCGACCCGGGCGCGAACGCCAGGATCGTGCTGGAGCAGGCGCGCGCCTGCCACGACGACGGGGTCGCCGTCGCGGTCTTCCCCGAGCTGGGCCTGTGCGGCTACTCCATCGACGACCTGTTCCTCCAGGACACCCTGCTGGCCGGCGTCCAGGCGGCGATCGCGGAGGTCGTCGCGGGCTCGACGGACCTGCTGCCGGTGATCGTCGTGGGTGCCCCGCTCGTGCACGGCACCCGCGTCCTCAACTGCGCCGTGGTCATCCACGCCGGCCGGGTCCTCGGCGTCGCGCCCAAGTCCTACCTGCCGACCTACCGGGAGTTCTACGAGCGCCGCTGGTTCGCGCCGGGCGACGACCTGCGCGGCTCGACCATCCGGCTGGCGGGTGCCGAGGTGCCGTTCGGCCCGGACCTCCTCTTCACGGCCAGCGACCTGCCCGGCCTCACGCTGCACGTCGAGGTCTGCGAGGACATGTGGGTGCCGATCCCGCCGAGCGCGGAGGCCGCACTGGCCGGC
>JAOPYB010000076.1 GCA_025964835.1 Nocardioides sp.
CACGATCCGGACGGTCTTCGCGAGCAGCACGATGACGAAGAGCAGGACCAGCGCCAGCAGGATCAGGTAGACCATGCGGTTCCCCCTAGGGCTCGAGACGCGGAATCGGATGGACGAAGGCGGTCGCACCGCGGATCTGGAAGACCTCGACGGTCTCGCCGGGCGCGATCGTGATGGAGTCGTCGTACGGCGCGGCCGTCCAGATCTCGCCCCCGACCTTGATCCGGCCGTGCTCCTGGGCCGTGATCTCCTGGGTCACCAGGCCCTGCTGGCCGACCAGCTTGCCGTGGCCCAGGTTGAGCTCGGGTCCGGAGTGGAACTTCTTGACCAGGTTGGGACGCACCAGCGCGAGCGCCCCCGTCGCGGCCGCCGCGGCGACGAGCACCTGGACGACCAGGTTGGCGTCGAGGGCCGCGGCCACCATGCCCGCCATCGCGCCCACCGCGAGCATGATCAGGATCAGGTCGAGGCTGAACATCTCGGCCACGCCCAGCAGGATGGCCAGGCCGAGCCAGGCTTCCCACGTGTTGTCGCGCAACCAGTCCATGCACAGACCCTAGCCCGCGGAATGCCTGGTGCGTCTGCGCGCAGCCCAGCGGCCGTCCGCGTGCGACAGCACCAGCGGCATGCCGAAGGCCGCGGAGAGGTTCGACTCGGTGATGACGTGGTCGAGCAGTCCGGAAGCCACCACCCGGCCACCCCGCAGCAGCAGGGCGTGGGTGAAGCCGGGCGGGATCTCCTCGACGTGGTGCGACACGAGGACGGTGGCCGGCGAATCGGGGTCCATGGCGAGCACCGAGAGCGTCGACACGAGGTCCTCGCGGCCGCCGAGGTCGAGGCCGGCGGCCGGCTCGTCGAGGAGCAGCAGCTCGGGGTCGGTCATCAGCGCCCGGGCGATCTGGACACGTTTGCGCTCCCCCTCGCTCAGGGTGCCGAACGTGCGGTCGGTGAGGTGCCGGGCGCCCACCTCCACGAGGAGGTCGGCGGCGCGCTCGTGGTCGAGGGCGTCGTACGCCTCGCGCCACCGCCCCACGACGCCGTACGACGCGGAGACGACCACGTCGTGCACCAGCTCGTGGCGCGGGATGCGCTCGGCCAGCGCGGCGCTGGTGAGCCCGATCCGGGGCCGGAGGTCGAAGACGTCGACGGTGCCGAGCACCTCCTCGAGGATGCCGGCGACCCCGGACGTGGGGTGGATGTGCGCGGCGGCGACCTGGAGCAGCGTGGTCTTGCCGGCGCCGTTGGGGCCCAGGATGACCCAGCGCTCGTCCTCCTCGACCGTCCAGTTGATCCGGTCGAGCAGCGTTGCCTGACCGCGCCGCACCGTCACGTCGGCGAACTCCAGCACCGCGGTCATCACCATCACCCCATCCAGACACGTGGGCCAGACCCGCGGGTCGGCTCCCGAGACACGTCCCAGCGTCCGGGCGAGCGTATCCTCACCCGCCGTGAGCCCGACACTGCCTGCCTCCGCCCGTCTCGCGTGGTGGGGCACCGCCTGGCTGCGCGGACACGTGGTCACGGACCTCGTCGTCGACGCGGTCCTCGGCGACGACGCGACGCACGCCGTGGCGGGGCTGCCGGGCGCCGACGGCACCGAGACGCTGGTGGCGGCCCTGGGCCGGCTGCGCACGGCCGGCGCGACGGGGTTCGGCGCGGCCGCTCCCGTGGAGGGGGACCCGGTGGGCCTCGGCGGTCCGCGCCCCTTCAACGACGCCGCGCTGGACGCCGGGGAGGCGGTCGTGGTGCTCGGCACCGGGCTCGGGCTGGTGCCCCAGCGGGTCGGCGCGGCCATCACCTGGAGCGCCCACGTCGCCGAGCGCCGCCAGCTGCCGGACGTGGGTGAGGCCGACCGCGGCCTGCGCGCCGCCCTGCTCGAGGCGGCCGACGCGCTGGCCGCTCTCGACGTCGCCCGCTGGCGGCCCGAGGTGGCCGACCGGCTCCTCAACCTCCGGCACCGCGAGGCGGTCACCGCTCCCCCGGGCGTGCCCGCGAGGTGCGTCGAGCTCGCTGGGCGCGGGCTGCAGGCCCTCGAGATCGCCGAGCTCGCGCTCGAGGACGACGGTGGCGCCCTGACGGCGTACGAGGTCTCCGCCCGGCGCAGCGCCCTGCTGCCGCTCGACCGTGCCGGCCGCCGCGCGCTCGTCGCGGCCTGCTCGCCGGAGGTCTGGCCACCGGACTGAGGCGGTGGCACCGCCGCGCTGGCGATAGCCTCGGCGGGCGATGACTCCCCCCGACGCCGGCGGCACCAAGCCGGAGACCCTCCTGATCACGCTCACCGGCAAGGACCGGCCGGGCGTGACCTCGGCGATCTTCGCGACGCTCGCGCTGGCCGGCGTCGAGGTGCTCGACATCGAGCAGATCGTGCTGCGTCGCCGGCTCATCCTCGGCGTCCTGGTCACGGCACCGCGGGACTGGAAGAAGCTCCGCGACGCGGTCGAGGCGACCGCCCTCGAGCTCGGCATGAGCGTCGACGTGGACCGGGGCACGGGTGACAACAAGGCCCGCAAGGGCGGTCGCTCGCACGTCACGATCATCGGGACGCCGCTCAAGGCCGCCGCGATGGGCGCGGTCGCCGGCCGGATCGCGGACTGTGGCGCCAACATCGACCGGATCGAGCGGATGGCGCGCTACCCGGTCACCGCGATCGACCTGCACGTCTCGGGCGCCGACCCGGACAGGCTCCGCACCGTGCTCGCCGCCGAGGCTGCGCGGCAGGGTCTGGACATCGCCGTGCAGCCGGCCAACCTGCTGCGCCGCGGCATGCGGCTGATCGTCATGGACGTCGACTCCACGCTCATCCAGGGCGAGGTCATCGAGATGCTGGCCGCGCACGCCGGCTTCCAGCCGG
>JAOPYB010000090.1 GCA_025964835.1 Nocardioides sp.
AGTAGTTCGGGTGCAGCGACTCCTGGACGTAGTAGGGGCTGTCCTCGCAGCAGGTGGTGACGGTGCGGATCTGGTTGACCCACTCGGTCTGGTCGACCGCGCCGGCCTGGGTCCAGCTGGACAGCCCGCGCTCCTCGTACAGCCCGACGGAGCTCTCGCACAACCGGCGGCCGTTGAACGCGGAGGCGAGGTCGAGGGCCCGGACGTTGCCGAGGCCGGTGTCGGCGGCCGCACCGGCGACGGTCTGGTTGATGGTCGGGAGTGCCACGTCGTTGGCCCAGTCGGCGTCGGCGTTCCAGAAGCCGCAGCCCCCGGTGTCCTGCCGGGTGTAGCCGGACTCGCCGTAACGGAACTGGGCACCGTGCGGGATCGGTGACGGGTAGTTCTGCACGAGCAGCGTCCACTGCGCGTCGGCGTACCCGGCGTTGCGCATCGCGGTCGCGATGTTGGCGAGGGCCCCGGCGATCCGGGCCCGCACCGCGGCCACGTTGGCGGCGGTGAAGTTGGCGGTCACCGAGCTGTCGTCCTTGCAGAAGTCCTTGGCCCAGGTGGGGGAGTAGAGGAAGTCGACGACGCAGGACTGCACGACGTCGGCGAACTTGAAGTCGTTGCCACCGATGGAGACGACGACCATGGCGACGTGGTGGCCCGCCGCGAACTGGCCTAGCGAGGCGGCCTGGCCCAGGTGCCCGGCGCCGTCGTCGTAGAAGTCGATGCCCGGCTTGAAGTTCGAGCCGTCGGTCGTGGTCGTCTCGGCGCCCGAGCAGGCGAGGCTGTAACCGTTGACGCCGCCGCCGACGTACGCCTCGGCGGAGCTGCTGCGGTGAGGAGCGTGGTCAGCAGCGCGGTGATCCGAGAGATGGCCACCCCGGCAACCTAGGGGTCCCGCGTCGCGCGCCGGAAGGTCGAACGAACCGGAACGTTCCGGACTGGCGAGCGTTCGCCTGCGGGCCCCGCCACCGGCTCCCAGTGTGGAAGGGAGACGGCGGCGAGGGGAGACGACCATGGCCACACATCCCGTCCGGCTGCTCCCGGCGGCACTCGTGCTGGTCGCGGCGGGCTGCGGCGGCGGCGACGATGCTCCCGACGACGATGCCCTTCCGACCACCTTCGCCTGCGACACCTGGTCGCTGCACAACGACCCGATCCGCACCGCCCCAGGTGTCCCGACCCCCGAGCAGGCCGCCGCGCCGTACGTCCCCGACGGTGCGGCGGTCGTCACCCTCCCGGAGGAGCCCGCCGACGCCCGCGACGTCACGTTCCTCGCGTACGTCGACGGCGAGCTGGTCGCCCGCGTGGTGACCGCCAACCTCCTGCGCGGCCACGGCTGGTGGGCGCTGGCCGTGCGGGCGTGCGGCTGATCGGCTCAGCCGAAGGGCAGCGGCTCGGGAGCCAGGCTGACGGCCTTCGCCCGGGCGGCCGTGAGGTTGCGGCGGTGGTGCTGGCGGCAGAGCACCTCGTAGGCGACGTCCGCCGGGGCGGAGTCCTGCTCCTCGACGTCCCCGACGACGATCACCTCACCCTCGGTGACCATGACGCCGTTCTCGGTGCGGGCGTTGTGGGTCGCGCGCTTGCCGCACCAGCACAGCGCCTCGACCTGGAGCACCTCCATCCGGTCCGCCAGCTCGACGAGCCGGGCGGCTCCGGGGAACATCCGGGTCCGGAAGTCGGTGAGGATCCCGAAGCAGAAGACGTCGAGCTGGAGCTCGTCGACGATCTTGGCGAGCTGCTCGACCTGGAGCGCCGTGTAGAACTGCGCCTCGTCACAGATGAGGTAGTCGATGCGGCCGCCCTGGGTCAGCGTCGTGACGATGTAGCGCCAGAAGTCGAAGTCGGGGCCCACCTCCTGCGCCACGTGGGTCAGCCCGAGGCGCGAGGAGATCACCGCGGTGCCGGCCCGGTCGTGGCTGGTGAAGATCTGGCCAACCCGGCCGCGGGCGGCGTGGTTGTGGTTCGTCTGGAGCGCGAGGGTGCTCTTGCCGGAGTCCATGGTGCCGGTGAAGAAGTTCAGTTCAGCCACGGGACGCGATCCTGTCACAGGGTGCCTGTTGGAGGATGACCCCATGACCGGTCCGCTGATCTCCGTCGCCGAGCTGCGCGCCTCGCTCGCCGACGTCGCCGTCCTGGACGTGCGCTACCGGATGGGCGGCCCGCCGGGTGCCGGCGAGTTCGCGGCCGGCCACGTGCCCGGGGCGTCGTACGTCGACCTCGACGCCGACCTGGCAGCCGCGCCGGGACCTGGCGGACGGCACCCGCTGCCCCGGACGGGTGACTTCGAGCGGGCGATGCGCCGCGTGGGGGTGTCCGGCTCCCGCCCCGTGGTGGTGTACGACGACTGGTCGGCGCACGCGGCCGGCCGGGCCTGGTGGCTGCTGAGGTACCACGGGCACCAGGACGTGCGGGTCCTGGACGGTGGCTGGGCGGCGTGGCAGCGCGCCGGTGGGCCGGTGGAGGCGGGGGAGACGGGGCGGCCCGGGTCGCGCGAGGGGGACTTCGTCGCGACGCCCGGCGGGATGCCGGTGGTCGAGGCCGAGGGGGTGCTCGACGTGCCGGTGCTGGTCGACGCCCGCGCGGGCGAGCGCTACCGCGGCGAGACCGAGCCGGTCGACCCGGTGGCCGGGCACGTCCCCGGTGCCGTCAACGTCCCGACGGCGAGCAACCTGCGCGCGGACGGGACCTTCCGGCCCGCCGAGGAGCTCCGCGAGACGTACGCCGCCGTGGGCGCCACGGCCGAGGCGGGCCAGCGCGGCGAGGTCGCGGCGTACTGCGGCTCCGGCGTCACCGCCGCCCACGACATCATCGCGATGGAGCTGGCGGGGGTGCGTGCCGCGCTCTACCCGGGGAGCTGGAGCGGTTGGATCGCCGATCCCACCCGGCCGGTCGAGCGCTGACCTACCAGTGCACGCCCTTGAAGACCCGGGCCAGCATGATCTGCTCGGACTCGCGGGTGCCGCCGTCGCCCTTGGCCGCCGCCGAGTCGGGGAACACGTGGTAGGCCATGTTGAGCAGCCGGAACGTCAGCTTCGGCGCGACGGTGTGGGCGATCGCGCCGGCGTTTCCGAGCATCGTGTTGATCTCGTGCGGGCGCTCCACCATCGCGCGGATGACGGTGTCGGCCGCCTGCGCCGGTGAGATCGTGGGGAACTTGTCGTAGATCTTGGTCGGCGCGATCATCGGCGTCCGCA
>JAOPYB010000150.1 GCA_025964835.1 Nocardioides sp.
TGACCGCGCGGTCGATGTTGTCGTTGGGCACCGACGACTTCTTGGCCTTCTGGATGGCGTCGTAGAGCGTCGGGTTGCCCGAGACGTCACCGCCGCCCATCCGCGCGGCGACCTCGATGTTCTTGATGAGCTTGGCGAACATCTTGCCGCGCCGGGAGTCGACGATGGCCTTCTTGTGCTTGGTGGTCGCCCATTTGGAGTGGCCGGACATACTCCCCTACCTCAACTGACTTGCGCTCGGTGCTGCCTGACGAGTTCCACGAAGTAGCGGTGGATGCGGTCGTCCGCGCCGACTTCGGGGTGGAACGACGTGGCCATCAGGTGACCCTCGCGAACCGCGACGATCCTACCCGCGGCCGCGCCGGCGGGGACCGTGGCAAGGACTTCGACGCCCGGACCGAGCTGCTCGACCCACGGCGCCCGGATGAAGACCGCGTGCACGGGTGCGTCGAAGCCCTCGAACGCGAGGTCGCCCTCGAAGGAGTCCACCTGCCGCCCGAACGCGTTGCGGCGCACGGTGATGTCGAGCCCGCCCAGCGTCTCCTGACCGGGCGTGCCGTCCTCGATCCGCTCGGCCAGCAGGATCATGCCGGCGCAGGTCCCGAACGTCGGCATGCCGTCCTTGATCCGGCTCCGCAGCGGCTCCAGCAGGTCGAAGGTACGGGCGAGCTTGGCCATCGTGGTCGACTCGCCACCGGGCAGGACCAGTCCGTCGCAGGCCGCGAGCTCCCTCGGTCGCCGTACGGCGACGGCCTCGACGCCGAGCTCGCCCAGCATCCGCAGGTGCTCGCGGACGTCGCCCTGGAGGGCGAAGACACCGATGGTGGGGCTGCTGCTCACTGTCGCAATCGTAGTGACCCCGCCCGCAGGACCCGACAGCGCTCCCGCCTCAGGTGAGCGTGAAGGTCAGGACCTGGGTGGTCACGTTCGCCCAGCTGTCGGTGGCACGGACGGTCAGCGTATACACACCCGCGCCACCCGAGGCCGCGTAGACCGTGCTCTGACTGGCCGTCTCGTACCAGGTGGTCTGGCCGCCGGAGGGCGCAGTCGCAGCCGCCTGGAACGCCGTGCACGCACCGCCTACCGCACTATTGGTCCAGGACCCGGCCCAGCACCTCGTCACGCCCGACACGACCCGCCTGAGGGTGTAGTCGACAGTGACGGTGTTGGCGTCCAGGTAGGTGCCACACGCGATGACCGTGTTGGTCGTGCAGGCGCTGGTGATGAAGGTCTTCTCAGCGGCCACGGTCCGACTCGTGCTGTCGGGCCCCACGAAGGCCACCGTGGGCGGGTCCACCTCGCCGCACACCGGCTGGGTCGCGGACGTGCCGCCGGTGCGGTACTTCCACGACGTGATCGGCGAGAGCCAGGCCGCAACGCCCGTGGGGAACGCCCGGTCGGTGACGGTGACGATCTTGTTCTGGTTCGCGACAGTGCCCGGGTTGTAGGTCTGGGTGAGGACCTGCTCGGTGCCCGAGGTCGCGACCGCGTTGGTGACGGGCGTGATGTTGGTGAACGTGGGCGTCGTGTAGCTCAGCGGAGGCAGCGGGGCGACCGTGGCCGGCCAGGTGAGCTTCACGCCACGCACCGAGTTGGTGCCGGGCGTGATCAGCGTGCAGGTGTCGCCGTTGGGCGCGGGCACGGTGTAGGCGTCGGCGGCCGACGTGACCGGGACCGGGTCGTTCCAGGCCGCGAGCGTCCCGACGGGCCCGGCGGCCAGCCCGGCCAGGGGAAGCGTCAGGACCGCGGCCATCCCGACCACGGTGGTCGTCCGCTCCGCCCGGCGACGCCCCGGAGCCTTGCGCCGCCCACCGCGGGCGCCGGTCGTCGGATCGCCGGTGCTGTCGTCGGCGGCGTCGCCGTTGCGCCGGGAGCGCGAGTTGAGGAGCAGCAGGATCACGGCGCCCACGAGGAGGCCGCCGAAGAAGATCCCGATCGGGCCGGACATGAACGTGACGACGTAGCCCGCCTTGGGGATCGAGAACATCAGCCGGTCGGCCGAGGTGACGACGTACGGCTCGATGTCGGCGGTCTCGTTGGCGTCGCCCTTGAGCACGAGCGTGGCGCTGTTGCCGATGAGCTTGCTGGAGACCACCCGGTGGGTGACGCGCACCCCGCGGGAGTTGTCGACGGACACGATGTCGCCGGCGCGGAGCTCCCCGGCGGGGACGTGGTGCGCGATCCCCAGGTCGCCGGTCTGCACGGCCGGGGCCATCGAGCCGGAGCGGAAGACGAGCGGCGTGACCCCGAAGAAGGTGGACGCGAGCGCGACGGCGATGCAGGTGGTCCCGAGAGCCGCTCCCACGGTCAGGAGCACCTCCCGGAGTGCGCGCACCCGAGAATCGTCGCGACTCATGACAGGTCCGACGTCCCCACGAAGGTGAACGTGGCCGAGGCCGTCTTGCCCTGCTGGGTGGTGGCGGCCGTGGCGGAGAAGGTGACCTGGAAGCACAGGGCGTCGGTGCCGCTCGTCGCGGCCACCGGCCCGCGCTTCGCAGCCGCGGTGATGATGTCGGTGGTGGTCGTGGTGGTCAGCACCGCGTTGTAGATCTGGGTGCCGCCGGTGCACGTGTACGACGGACCCGTGCCGGTGATCGTCCGGGTGCCGCCCGCGCGGACGGTGAGGGTCAGGTCGGGGGCCAGGGCCGCGGCGTCGGTGCCGGTGAGGCCTCCCTGCAGGGAGTACTTGATCGGCACGTTGCCGACGTTCTGGACGGTCAGCACCTCGGCCGAGGTGTTGCCGGGGACCATCGTGGCCATGGCCAGGGTCGTGGTGGCGTAGGCGTCGTTGGAGTTGACCTTCAGGTTCAGCGTGCCCGCGGTGTAGGTGGCACCCGAGATGGCGACGTTGTCGGTCCAGAAGGCCATCGTGCCGACGCCGGCGGGGGCGACGAGGATGCCGAGGGACAAGACGGCGCGCAGGCGCACCGACATCAGCCGTCGACGGAGGCCGCCGGGCGCGGGAGCCGCGTGGCTGCCTCTCGTTCCTCTGGACATCTGTCCCCCCATGGGTTTCAACCTATGTACGTTCGGAGAGCCGGACCTCGACGGTGAAGCCGAGCTGACGACCCATCGTCTTGTTCCCTGCCTTGCTGAGCAGCTTCACCCGGACCGACACCGGGACCACTTCGCCCTTGTCGACCACGATCGTGGCGGTCTGCTGCTGGGTCCCCTGGACTCGCACCCAGGGGCCGGTCCCGGTCCGGACCGCGATCCGGAAGTTGTCGTTGCCGAGCCATCCGGATGGGTCGTTCATCTCCATCGAGATGGCCAGCACCGCCTTCTCACCACTCTGGTTCTTGACGAAGAACCCTCGGGCCGGTGCGCATCCAGGCACCCACACGAAGCCGTCCTTGAACAGGGGCAGCGCGAGCGCCGACGTCCAGTGCTGACCGTGCCGGCTCAGCTTCAGCTTCGACCACTTGTGGGCGGCCGACGCCGGAGGCGAGCTCAGCAGGGCGCTCGCCGCCAGGGCCAGCACCACGAGAAGAGCTACCCGGAACTTCATACGGACACGCGCTCCGGGGCACGGTCCTCACGCTTGCGCTCCTTCGCGGCGCCGCGGAACATGTTGCCCGCGTAGCCGACCAGGCCCAGCACGATCAGCCCCATCAGCAGACCACGCTGCTGGCTGGAGACCAGCGACGTGACGTAGCCGAGGTACGGGATCGCGTACCACTTCCTGCCCTGCATCTGCACCGGCAGGACCCAGTTCGCGTCAGCGGACGGGTTCGCGTCGCCCTGGGTGCGCCAGCGCGGCGCACCGGTGCCGTCGAAGCCCACGGTCACCACCCGGTGGGTGACGACCGTGGAGTCGCCGGACTTGATCTGGTAGGTGACGACGTCGCCCGGCCCGATCTCGGCGGCCGGCACCGGCTTGACCACCACGAGGGTGCCGGGCGGCATGCCCGGCTCCATCGATCCGGTCTCGATGACGTACGGCGTCGCGCCGGCCACCCTCGGGATGATCAGCGCGACCAGGAGGGTCGCCCCGATCGACAGCATCACGAACCAGGACAGGACGAGCCCGACCCAACGCAGCGCGCCCATCTTCTCCGGCGTGGCTGCCTTACGAGTCCCCGACATCAGATTCTCCGTCTCGTTCAGTCAGAAGGAGCGGATCAGGCGGCGGTGTCGTGCGTCTGCGTTGCCGTCAGCGTCATGTCGTCGAGCGCGGCCGCGAGGTCCTGCGACGAGTTGGTGCCGGTCGTCGGGAACGTGACGGTGACGGTCGCCTGCACGACGTAGGTGCCCGGCGCCGTGATGGGCGCGTAGGTGGCACCGTCGACCTTGAAAGTGGCGGTCGGCGAGAGCTCGGTGTCGAGCGTCGTCAGCGCGGAGCCGTCGCTGGTGATCGACGCGGTCTCCAGGGCCAGGGTCGCACCGACGTGGTCACCGACGAGGGTGAGCGTCATGTTGCAGACCTTGGTGATGGTGTCGCCGGGGGCGACCTTCGAGGTGGCGATCGTGAACGCGCTGCCGCCGTCGTACTGCCAGTCGTGGGTGCCGAGCGGCACGTTCGTTGCGCAGCTCGGAGCACTCAGTGCGAGCTTGCCGGAGCCGATGCTGCCACCGGTCACGTCCTGCGTGCCGGTCCAGTACGCCAGCGACCCGGCGCCGCCCAGCATGAGACTGCCGGCTGCAGCTGCCGCGAGTGCGCCCTTGGTTGCCTTGTTCATCGGGGTCCCCTCACATGTGGGGAACTCGCGAGTCGGGCCCCCCTGCATGCGCCACCATGGGCCACCATTTCGGGTTTTTGCCGAGGCGTGGACGAGATGTGGACGTCCTGTGGCAGAACTTTTACTTTGCGGCCGTTTTGCGGCCGTCTGCGTCCCCTGGAGGAGCTACCAGCCACGCTCGGAGAGGCGGTGCGGCTGCGGGATGTCCTCGACGTTGATGCCGACCATCGCCTCGCCGAGGCCGCGCGAGACCTTCGCGACCACGTCGGGGTCGTCGTAGAAGGTCGTGGCCTTGACGATGGCCTCCGCGCGCTGCTCGGGGTTGCCGGACTTGAAGATCCCCGACCCCACGAAGACGCCCTCGGCGCCGAGCTGCATCATCATCGCGGCGTCGGCCGGGGTCGCGATCCCGCCGGCGGTGAACAGCACCACGGGGAGCTTGCCGGCCGCGGCCACCTCCTTGACGAGGTCGTACGGCGCCTGCAGCTCCTTGGCGGCGACGAACAGCTCGTCCTCCTCCAGGGCGCCCAGCCGGCGGATCTCGCGCCGGATCGTGCGCATGTGGGTCACCGCGTTGGACACGTCACCGGTGCCTGCCTCGCCCTTGGAGCGGATCATCGCCGCACCCTCGGTGATCCGGCGCAGCGCCTCGCCCAGGTTGGTCGCGCCGCACACGAACGGGACCGTGAAGGCCCACTTGTCGATGTGGTTGGCGTAGTCGGCCGGCGTCAGCACCTCGGACTCGTCGATGTAGTCGACACCGAGCGACTGCAGGACCTGCGCTTCGGCAAAATGACCGATCCGCGCCTTCGCCATCACTGGTATGGACACTTCGGCGATGATCGAGTCGATCATGTCGGGATCGCTCATCCGCGAGACGCCGCCCTGGGCGCGGATGTCGGCGGGAACGCGCTCCAGCGCCATGACGGCGACGGCACCGGCGTCCTCGGCGATGCGTGCCTGCTCGGCGTTGACAACGTCCATGATGACGCCGCCCTTGAGCATCTCCGCCATGCCGCGCTTGACGCGGTTGCTGCCCGTGACGTTCTTGGCGGACGCGCCGGCTTCGCTGCTTACATCAGGTGTAGACACAAAAACCCCTA
>JAOPYB010000184.1 GCA_025964835.1 Nocardioides sp.
GGGTGCGGCACATCGTCTACCTGCCCGGCACCGACGACATGGCCACGCTGCCGTGGACCCAGGACGGCGACGTGCGCGACATGGCGACCAACTTCGCCCTGATCCACGGCCAGGACACCGCCTACACGCAGGGGATCCTCCAGGCGATGCACGACGCCGGCATCCAGCCCGGCGACCCGGTGCTGCTGGCCGGCCACAGCCAGGGCGGCATGGAGGCGGCCGCGATCCTCAGCAGCAATCACGACTACAACGTCACCAACGTGGTCACCGCCGGCTCCCCCACCGCCCAGGTGGACGGCTTCCCGCCGGGCACGCACGTGATCTCCCTCGAGAACCAGGGCGACGTCGTGCCCCTGCTCGACGGCGAGGAGAATCCCGACTCGCCCCAGCAGGTCACCGTGCACTTCAACGACCAGGGCAGCAGCGTCGGTGACAGCCACGGGCTCGACCACTACGCCAACGGCGCGGCGGCGGTCGACGCCTCCGGCGACCCGTCGATCCAGGAGCAGCTCGCGAACCTCCAGGCCAACGGCTACCTCGGCACCGGTGGCCAGCAGGTCACGAGCCAGGTCTTCCAGATCACCCGCAACCCCTAACCGGGCCGAAGCCCGGTCGGGGTCCGGGGCCGGGGGTCAGAGGCCGGGGGTCAGAGGCCGGGGACGAGCTCTCGCGCCACGAACCCGTTGCGGACCCGCTGCGGGTGGTCGCCGACGTGCACGCTCCGGGTGATCCGCCCGGTCCGGTAGGAGATCTTCGAGATCTTGTCGGAGCCGCTCCACGAGATGTAGCAGGAGCTGCCGTTCCAGCTCGGGGTGACCCAGTAGGGCTTGAGGCCGCCCGTGATCAGCTTGCCGCGCTCGAACGTCCGGGCGTCCACGACCGTCGCGTAGTCGGACATGGTGCCGGCCACGCAGATCTTCGTGCCGCGGGGGTTCATCGCGATCCCGTGGTGCGCGGAGTCGAGGAGGTACTGCTCGCGCGGGGTGTCCTTGACGAGGTTCGGCAGGTGCTTGACGCGGGTGATCTTCCCGGACTTGCGGTCCAGCTCGACGAAGCCGTGGAAGAACGAGAGCTGGAAGTAGAACTTCTTCTCGTCCGGCGACAGCGTCATCGGCCGGACGGCGGTGCTGACCTTGTCCATGCGGCGGTCGTCGAGCGCCTTGCGCAGGTCGTACCTGCGCACGATCTTCAGCGTCCTCGCGTCCACGATCTCCAGCACCCGCTCCTGCTTGGTGGGATCGGCCACCGGGTCGTCGAGCGGGCTGTAGACCATGCCGATGCTCGCGTGCAGAATCCGCCGCCCGCCGTCGATGAAGACGCTCTCGTGCGGTGAGCCGCCGGAGGGGAACTGGCCGACCTCGGTGCCGTCGGCGACGCGCAGCACGTGCACGACGTTGGCGGTCGAGGCACTGACGACGACCCGCATGCCGTCCGGCGACATCGCCATGTGGTCGGAGCGGTACCCGGCGACGGGGAACCTCCAGACGATCTCCTTGGTGGCCAGGCTGATCGCCACGACGTCGGCGAAGGATGGTCGGGAGACCACGAGGAGGGTGCCGTCGTTGGAGGAGTACATGTCGTCGACGAACTGGTCGTTGCCCTCGCCGATGGCCTCCCGGATCGCCAGGAAGTACGCCAGCCGGTCGGGGTTGGTCGCGATCTCCTGCATCCGCTCGTCGTAGTCGGGGATCACGTTGATCCGACCGAGACGCTCGAACGAGCCGGGAGCGAGGATGTCCGCGGTGCCGTCCCAGTTGTTGCCCACGAAGACCGCGCGGCGGACGTCGTCGGGCACCGGCGCACCCCGGCCGCCGGCCGCGTGCGCAGGGCTCGCGACCGAAACGACGAGCAGTGCCGCCACCGCCGTCACGAGCAGTCGGACCGGCCGGGCGGCCGGCGTACGGCCTCGAGCTGAGCGCGGCATGGACTCCACCTTTCGACGATCGCACGGCTGTCACCGCCGGTCGCAGGGCCAACGACGTCGCCCGCGCCCCGGTTACGCGAGATTGTGCTCCCTCGATCACGTTTCGGGGACCCCGTGAGCGGGCAAGTCGGATACAACCCTTGAAGGACGTGATCCATGTACGGCGACACCGACGTGATGCGCAAGCGAGCCGGCCAGCTGCGTGAGCAGGGTGTCGAGATCCGCACGATGGCCGACCACCTGGTCGCCCAGACCGAGGGGATCAGCTGGTCCGGCCGCGCCGCCGACGCGATGCGCGAGCGCATCCGGGACCGCGCGACCCAGCTGCGCGAGGTCGCCTCCGGGCACGACACGGCCGCCGAGTCCCTCGAGAAGCACCTCCACGAGGTCGACCGGCTCAAGGACGCCATCGGCGGTCTGGAGCGCCGGGCCACCTCGCTCGTCGCCGACGCGCGCACCCGGGTGTCCCGCGTGGAGTCCTACGACGACCCCGAGGGGGTCAGCCGCGCCTCCGACGCCGGCGACCAGCAGCTCGCCGGCTTCGTCCCACCCCCGCCCGGTCACAAGGACTGGCTCACCCTCGACCTCCCGGGACTCTGACATGACCACGATCGACCTGAGCACTCCTCCCGCGCCGCCGGTCGGCCTGCTCGACGCGCTCCCTCGCCGAGTCGCGCTCACGCTGCCCGAGCTCCGGCTCGTCGCCGAGAAGGCGGGCGGTGCACCCCTCCCCTTCGCGGTGTCGGAGCCCGCCGGCGGCTCCGCGCTGGACGACCGCCTGGGTGAGTCCCGCGGGTCGGCGGAGGACACGGCGTACGCCCACGCGGTGGGCGCCCTGCACGACCCGGAGACGTCCCTGTCGCGCCGCGGCCTGATGAGCGACGGCGTCGTCGACGAGGGGCTCCTCGGGGCGCTCGGCCTGCTCGCCACCCCCACGCTCGCGCTCGACCTCGACATCACGGTCGGTGGCGTCCAGGCCAAGGCCTGGCACCGGCAGGCCGGCGCCGCGGTCGCCGCGCTCGCCACCGTCGACGGGATCGTCTTCGAGCTGGCGTGGTTCCCCACCAGCCAGTGGCCGGGCGAGCTCGCCCGGGTCGCCGTCATCCCCGAGGACCTCTCCCTGCACGACTCGAGCCTGCCGCCCGTCGTCGACCTGCCCTACGAGCTCGCCGACGCCGCCGGCGAGGCGCTGCGCACCGGCCGCTCCGACCTGGTCGCCGTGCTCGTCGCCCAGCACCGCGGCGAGGTCACCGACGACCAGGGCGGCGAGTTCACTGACGCCGATGTGACCGGCTTCCTGTCCGCGCTCACCACCGAGTGCCGGGGCCGACTGCGCGCCCTGGTCGCCGACGTGTCCGGCAAGACCACCACCACGGTCGGTGTCGTGTCCTGGATCCTGCTCGCCGACGGGTGGCGCTCCCTGCGACCGCACCAGGCCGACGACGCCCACCGGGTCGAGGTGCGCCGGGTGCAACCCGTCGACCTCGGCGCGGAGCTGGCCCCGGTCCTGGCGGAGGTGACCGCATGAGCGAGACCGTCCCCACCTCCGTCCCCACCTCCGTCACCGGCGAGGTCGACGAGACCGGCGAGAGCGCCACGGTCGCGCTGAGCGCGGTCGAGGCGACCGACCTCGCCGACAAGTATGACCGGATGCTCCGGCTCGCCCACCTGTTCGACTCCTCGGGTGCCGAGATGCGCACCCGGTCGCGACTCGGCGCAGAGGTCCTGGGCGACCCGGCCTTCTCCGAGTCCGCCGAGCTGTCGCGACCGACGTACGACCAGGCCGACGCCGACATCCGCTCGACCACGACCGGCAAGCACGGTCTGCTGACCCGCTCCATCGAGCTCGACGCCGACGCGCTGGTCGTCCGGGCGACCGTGCTGACCTACCGCTGGATCGACGAGCTCCAGGACGCCGCCTACCGGACGCTCGGCTCGATCGCGGGCCGGGCGATCGGCTACCTCGCTCCCGAGGTGGCCCTCGGTGGTGCGATCGTCTCCGCCGGCCTGATCGAGACAGACGCGCTCGACCGCGACGGCGTCGCGACGTACCTCAGCGAGCTCGCCGAGAACAACCCGCAGCTCATGGACCACGTCACCAGCGGCGGCGGCGGCCTCGTCGACGGGCTCCAGATGCGCTCGCTCCTCACCGCGGGCGTGCTCTCCGGCGAGTCCGGCCGGCTGGCCGGGCACGGTGGCCTGCGCGCCGCCGGCATCGAGCCGTTCCTGCCCGACCCGGCATCCGCGTTCCGGGACACCGCGGGCGCGGTCGCCGACGCGACCGAGGTCGAGCTGCCTTCCGACGCCACCGACGGCGCGGCCCCGCGCAGCATCGAGGAGCTGATGGCCACGCTCGGCGCCACGCCCCGCAGCGTGACCGTGCAGAAGGTCACCGACGGCCGCTACATCGCCTACCTGCCCGGCCCCGACGGCGGCACCGGCCGCCGGCTGCGGCTCGTCGGCGGCGACCACACGGCGTACGCCGGCCTCGTGGTCCGTGCGATCGAGTCCGCGGTGTCCGGGGACCCCGGTGCCCGGGTGATGCTCGTCGGCTCCGCGCAGGGTGGCGTGACCGCGGCCGAGCTGGCCTCGACGGTGTCGTCCGACGCGTTCGTCATCGAGCAGGTCGTCACGGCCGGTGCGCCGTCGGCACAGGTGCCGCGGATCCCGGAGGGGACGCGGGTGCTGTCGCTCGAGGACCGCTCCGACCCGGTGGCGCTCCTCGGCTCCCTGGTCAACGCGGGCATCAACAACCGGCTCACCGTCGTCTTCGACGGCGACGGCGCCCGGGGCGAGGGCTCCTACGTCGCCGGCGGCCGCGCAGCCGACCGGGCCGACCACCCCGAGCTGCGCGCCGAGATCGCGCGCATCCAGGGGCTCGGCTACCTGGCCGGTTGACGCTCACTCGGTGGAGGCGCCGGCGATCCGTCGTGCGCGCATTTCCGTTCAATTGTTGGGATTGGCACCGCATCTCGGCCCGACGAGGTGGTTGGCCCACCAATTGAACGAATGCGCGCGGCCCACACCCGGCCACGCGGCCCGGCTCACAGGATGTCGTGCACGAACTCGCTGAGCTGGGTGAGGTTGCGGCACTCCACCATCGGCACCACCTCGCCGTACTTCGTCGCAGCCGAGTCGCCGGTGTCCCAGTGCCGGGTGTGCTCGGGGTTGAGCCACCAGGCGTGCCGAGCCGTGCCGGCCAGGTCGCGCAGCACCCGCTCGTTGAGGTCGCTGTAGTTCGACCGGGCGTCGCCGAGTATCAGCAGCGACGTCTTCGGGCCGATCGCGTCGGCGTGCTCCTCCTCGAACTTCGCGAACGCGCGCCCATAGTTGGTGCGGCCCCACAACGCCGCGTGCGAGGCGCTGGCGGCGAGGTCGGCCATCACGTCGACGACGTCGGCCCCCGGCTTGAAGTGGTGGGTGACCTCGTGCACGTGGTCGATGAACGTGAACGCGCGGACCTTCTGGAACTGGTCGCGCAGCGCGAAGACGAGCAGCAGCGTGAACTGGGCGAAGCTCGCCACCGAACCACTGACGTCGCAGAGGACGACGAGCTCGGTGCGGTGCGGCCGCTTCGGCTTGTGATGGGTGACCAGGGGGACGCCACCGGTGGAGATCGAGGCCCGGACGGTACGCCGGAAGTCGAGCGGGCCACGGCGGCGCGCGTGGTGCTCCTGGGTGAGCCGGGTCGCGAGCCGCCGCGCCAGCGGGTAGATCTCGCGGCGCATCTCCTCGAGGTCGGACTTGCGCGCGGCGGTGAAGTCGAGACGGTCGATGCTGGGGCGCACCGCGACGTTGGCGACGTGGTCGGGCCCCTTCTCCTCCGCGATCCGGCGACGCGCGTCGTCCTCCACCCGACGGGTGAAGCCACCGATGCGGCGCCCCGCCGACCGGCGAGCCTCCCCGTCGACCCGCCCCTCGGCGAGCAGCGCCCGGACGAGCTGCTCGGTGAGCTCGGCCGGTGAGACCCGCTGGAGGGCGGTGTACGCCGACCACGACGACAGGCCGGGCCCACGCCCGGGCATCGCCCCGAAGCGGGCGACGGCCTCCGCGGCCAGCCGGGACAGGGTCTCCTCGTCGCCGCCGGCCAGGGCGTCGAGCAGCTGGGTGCGAAAGGACACCAGCGCCCGGGCGTTGTCGCGGACGGCGCTCTCCTCCTCCTCGTCGCGGGCGCCCCGGGCACCCTCGCCGACGAGGCGGGGGAAGTAGAGGTCGAAGAGCGTCTCGAAGGTGGGACGCTGGGAGTGCCGCTTGACCAGCGTCGCGGCGTACCCGTCGCGGATCGTGGCCCGGTCGCCCCAGTCGAGGGCGGTCAGCGCCTCGATCGCGTCGAGGTCCTCGGCCAGCGAGACGGGCAGGCCCGCGCCGCGCAGCGCCTCCAGGAAGGCGATGTGCCGGTCGAGGAGACCCGAGCGCTGCATCAGGACCGCAACCTCAGCTCGCGGACCGCGCGATCCTGGTCGGACGCGTGCTTGAGGATCACACCGAGTGTGTCCACGATCGCCTTGTCGTCCAGGTCGTTGATCTCCAGGGCGATCAGGGTGCGGGCCCAGTCGACCGACTCGGCGATCGACGGCGCCTTCTTCAGCTCCAGCTCGCGCAGCCTGGCCACGGTGGCGACCAGCTGGCCGGCGACCTTGTCCTCGAGGTCCGGCACCTGCGAGGTGACGATCTCGCGCTCGCGCTCGGCGTCCGGGTAGCCGAGGTGCAGGTAGAGGCAACGCCGCTTGACCGCCTCCGAGAGCTCGCGGGTGGCGTTCGAGGTGAGCACGACGAAGGGCCGGCGTACGGCGACCACGGTGCCCAGCTCGGGGATCGTCACCTGGAAGTCGGACAGGACCTCCAGCAGGAGCCCCTCGACCTCGACGTCGGTCTTGTCGACCTCGTCGATCAGCAGCACCGTCGGCTCCTCGCGCCGGATCGCCGTCAGCAGCGGGCGGGTGAGTAGGAACTCGTCGGTGAAGATGTCGTCGTGGGTCTCCGACCAAGTCTGGTCGTCGCCCTGGGAGGCCTGGATGCGGAGCAGCTGCTTCTTGTAGTTCCACTCGTAGAGCGCCCGCGCCTCGTCGAGCCCCTCGTAGCACTGCAGCCGCACCAGGTCGGCGCCCGTCGCGCGGGCCACCGCCTTGGCGAGCTCAGTCTTCCCGACGCCCGCCGGCCCCTCCACCAGCAGCGGCTTCTCGAGCGCGCCGGCCAGGAATGCCGTGGTCGCGGTCGCCGCGTCGGCGAGGTAGCCGGCCCCGGCCAGGCGGGTGGTCACGTCGGACGGGGAGGAGAACCAGGTCACCTCGCGAGCATAGGCACAGCCGTCGCGGTGAGCCGGTGGTGTCCGCCGTGGTCGGTCCAGACCGCCCCGATCACTGCGTGACGCCGGCCGGCAGAGGTCGTTGGTGGAGGCGACGGCATCGCTCGCTTCTCGGAGACGCGCGGCAGATCTGGGAAGGGGAAGAGGGATGGAGAAGGACCGGTCTCCCGCCATCGCCCTCGTGCTGAGCACGCTCCGGGCGGCCGTCCTGGGCGCGCTCCTCTCGGCCAGCGTGGGCGTCGGTCTCAATGCGGCGCTGACCACCGACCCCCCGAACGACGAACGCGTCCAGGCCGACGGGTTCACCCGTCAGGTGCACGCCGCGATGAAGCAGCATCACTGCTCGACGACCGGCTTCGGCGCGAACAGCCTGCCGCCCACCGCCCTGATCCGCACCGGTCACGGCCGGCTCCGGGTGGTGACGTTCGTGGAGGGCTGGGAGGTCTACAGCGGGGAGCGACCCGGCACGCTGGTGGCGGTCTGTCTCGACGACAAGGACGTCGTCACCCGACAGGCCTGAGGCGTCGTCGGGTCAGGGCGCCCCGTGCCGGCCGGCGCCCTCGGCGAAACGGCCCGCCCCCTCGAGGGCACCCGACGCGAGCGAGCGGAGGCCGCGGAGGTACTCGCCGCGCATCGCGTCGGTCTCGTCCAGCCCGTCCTGCTCGAGCGCCGACAACCGGTCCTGCCGCAGGCACTCCTGCGGGAGCTCGGCGAGGGCGCGGGCCAGCTCCTCGGCCGCGGCGCGCGTCGTACCGCTCGGGACCACGCGGTTCACCAGCCCGATCCGCTCGGCCTCCGTGGCGTCCACAGGCCGGCCCGTGAGGATCAGGTCCATGGCCCGGCTGCCGCCGATGAGCCGGGGCAGCCGCACCGTGCCGCCGTCGATGAGCGGCACCCCCCAGCGCCGGCAGAAGACCCCGAGCACGGCGTCCTCGGCGGCCACGCGCAGGTCGCACCAGATGGCCAGCTCTAGCCCACCGGCGACGGCGTACCCCTCGATCGCCGCGATCACCGGCTTGGAGAGCCGCATCCGGGTCGGACCCATCGGCCCGTCGCCGTCCTCGGTGACCGGGTTGCCCCGCTCGGTCCCCACCGACTTGAGGTCGGCGCCCGCGCAGAAGGTGCCGCCCTCGCCGTACAGCACGGCGACGCACTGCCCGTCATCCGCGTCGAACGCCCGGAACGCATCGGCCAGGGCCCGCGCCGTCGGCCCGTCGACCGCGTTGCGGGCGTCCGGCCGGTCCAGGATCACGGTCGTCACGGGGCCGGTGCGTTCGATGCGGACGGTCATCCCGCGAGCGTAGGCTCCGGTGCCGTCCCGCGAAACCGGAGATCGACCGGCCGTGCTCGGTGCCGTAGGGTTGGAGAAGCGACTGGGGCGCGACAACCCGCAGCCGACAGCCCACCGACATGCAGGCGCAGCCTGCCGCGTGGCTACCGAAGCTGGTTCTCAGACCTTGCCGACCTCACAGCGGGACACCATCCGCCTCGCCATCGTCGACGACTACGCCGTCGTCGTCGCGGGCGTCGCCGCCATCCTCGCCAACGAGCGCATCCAGGTGGTGGAGACGAGCGCCGGGATGCCGGTCCTCACCGACGTCGACCTGGTGCTCTACGACACCTTCGGCCAGGTGCAGGGCGACGGCATCGACCTCGAGGACTACGTGCGCGACACCGACGCGAAGGTCGTCATCTTCAGCTGGAACCTCGAACCCGACCTCATCGAGCGGGCCATCGCCAACGGCGCGTCCGGCTACCTGTCCAAGTCCCTCACGGGTGAGGAGATCGTCTCCGCCCTGGAGCGGATCCGCGCCGGCGAGGTGGTCGTCCTCACCGGTGATGGCGAGAGCAGCGAGGGAGCGGCGGGCGACTGGCCGGGGCGCGAGGCCGGGCTGTCGCCGCGCGAGGCCGAGGTCATCGCCCTGATCACCAACGGCCTGAGCAACCAGGAAATCGCCCAGCGGGCCTACCTGAGCATCAACTCGGTCAAGTCCTACATCCGGACCGCCTACCGCAAGATCGGCGTCGAGCGGCGCACCCAGGCCGTGCTCTGGGGGGTCCAGAACGGCTTCCAGCCGGACACGGTCCGCCTGGTCGACGAGCTGCACCGGCTGCGGCCGCCCCCGAGACCGACGATCGGCGGCACCCGGACAGGTCGTTGACCTGTCGGATGCCGCCGGATCATCGGGCGGGGTGGTGACGAAACTCCAAAGCCGCAGGTCAGCGCTGTGGCTCGGTAGCGGTTCTGAACCCTGATCACACAATTTCGGGGTCAGTGACCACACTTTTCGGTTCAGAGTTCACCGGCGAGCTCCGACGGAGCCTCCGTCCGCCCGAAAGCCGCTACTTGGCGGCGCGCAGGAACGCAGTCACGGCCGCCTGGCGCTTCGCGGTCGGCATGCTGCGGAGACGGGTCATCCGGCTGCTCTCGGCAGACCTGACAACGAGGCTGTTCTTCGGCGCAGCAACCTTCGACCCCGTGCGGGTAGCCCGCAAACTCTTCTTCTTGGCCATGGTCACTCCTACCTATATGCACTTCGACAGTGCGTCTTGATGCTACCGATGCCAGCCACGTTAGGGGCGGGCACCGACAGAGTGTGTCCGGACGGTCCCTGCCACGATCAACAGCATTGTCTGAGCCACCCACAGCACCCTGAGGGTCCACTCGAGGGCCGGCTCGGTCAACCCGAGGACCACAGCCGCCGCAGTCGCCAGAAGAACTGCGGCGGTGGCCAGGTTGACCAGCCTCGGGACCAGCAGGAGCCGTGAGACCAGTCCGTGCTCGGGACCCCGGGACAGCAGCGCGATGAGGAAGGCCGGAACGGCCAGCATCACCGCAGCCACCGCGGATGCCCGGTTCGGGTCCAATACCGCCTCAAACAGCGGCTCGATCCAGATGCAGCCGGCCAGTAGCAGTAACCACGCAACGACGGCTCCCACCAGGGTCTGGTTGACGAGCCCAGCCCGAGCAGGACGCAGCTCCAGAGCCGCCCAGGACAGCGAGCCGACTGGCGTGGTCGATCCGCTGAGGTGGGCCGTGACCCCCACCGCGGGCGACTCCCCGTCTTGCACCTGGTCCTCTTCGTCGCTGTCCCAGGACATCTTGACGAACTGGCGGATGCCAAGGCCGGGGGGAGCGTGCAGTTCGACGTGCCAGCTCGCTGCGCTCGACCATGCCGCCCCGTCGATGTAGGCGTTGTGGACCGTGCTCCACCGCGAGTACTCCTCTTCCTCCCCCAAGTCGCCCTCGTATTTCATCTTCACCAACGACCGCGCCCCCGCCGCCGCCATCGGCAACTCGACGACGAGCAAGAAGTTGGCACCCAGGTCCTCGGCCAGCGCGAGGAAGACCTCGGCGTTGTCGTCGTCCGTGGGCAACACCTCGACCAGCTTGTCGAGCAACGGCTTCGCCTCAGCGCCGGTGGCGGCGAACACGATGCCCTCCAGGAGACCGAACTCAGCCTCAGAGATCGGGCGGTGCATGATGCCCAAGAAGCCGGACTCGAGGGCCTGGGTGGCAAGACGACCGTTGTCCTCCTTGCCCCAGATGGACAGGGCCGAACCGGATGCATCGGTCACGTCGAGGCGCTTCAACGGCTGCTTCAAGAGCGTGGCCAACGGGACCGCCATACGGTCCTTGCTCGCTTCGATGACCAGGGCAGGGTCCACCGTGAAGTCCCACGACGTGCGCTGGCGGGTCTCACCATGAGGTTCCAGCGACACGGTCTCGGCGCGTCGATGCGTCCATTCGCTCTGCGTCAGCAACAGCGTCAACGCCTTCGCACCGATCGACATGGCCGGTTCCGACGCCACTGAGTACCCGTGGCCGGAGGTTCCGGTGACGGGTGGCTCATCGAGTAGGGCTCGGCGCAGGCGCACCCACATCGGGCCCCCTGACCCGGCAGCTCTCGACGTCACGGCACAGCACCCTCTCCGCAGGCACTCAGAAGCTGGACGGTATCTCCTGACACGCACGACAGTCTGCCGATACGCCATGCAAGCACGGCAACGTCGACGTAACCGGTCCGCCTCCTCTGCCCGGTTCGCCACCGCCACGGGCGCGCGTGGCAACCCCGGCGGCACCATCACCAGAAGTGTGACCGGCTGGGGGCGAGCCAGGCCCGCGCCCCCGTTGCCTGCCGCCCTCGCACACCACTTCACCTGCCCCACGCCACCGGAAACCCGGCCAGATGTCCGTGCCCGGCCCGACGCTCACCAGATGGACCGACGACCCACAGCACGCTGCCTCCTGGTCGTGGACGTCGACGGCGTGGTCTCCCCGGTCCATCCGGTTGACGACCAAGCCGCCTGGGGCGACGAGGTCACCGCAGGCAACGTGTTCGGGCCCGTTCTGGTGTCCCCCACACTCTGCGACCGCCTCGACGCGCTGGCCGAGCGAACCGGCGTTCAGGCCGGGTGGTTGACGAGCTGGTCCAAGGAGATGCGCGACGCGATACAGCCGTTCCCGGGACGGTCCTGGCCGACCATCGCCGACGAGGCGACCTGGTACGCGTCCGGACCACGGTGGTGGAAGCTGACCGCCTTGGAAGCGTGGCTCGACGAGCACCCGGACGTGACCGCGGTGTGCTGGCTCGACGACCGCCTCAAGAACCCCGCCAGGGCCGCGTCCGTGCGTCGGCGCCTCGCCTCGCGCCGCGTCGATGGTCTGGTCGCCGCCCCAGACATTCAGGCCGGCCTCACCCCCGAGGACCTGACTCGCATCGAGGAGTGGGTGGGCGCCCGGTTCCCCGACCCCGCGTAGGACGGCCGGTCTGGGCTGGCCGCGGTCGTCGTGGTTCAGTCGCCGGTGTTCGCCTCATGCTCGACGGTCCGCCCCGCCAAGACCTCAGCGTGGTTCGCGACGGCCTCGTCCTCCGTGGAGGCGAACAACTCCCTGTCGTCGACCAAGGTCCCGTCCGCCGCCAAGGTGGCGGTGCCGAAGATCCACGGCCGGTCGTGGTCGCCTTGGTCCATGCCGAGCCACGCCGTGACCACCTCGACGTCGCCGACCTTGTCTCGGGCCAGGAACCGGTAGGAGTGGTCCTGACGCAGGCGGCGAAACTCGGAGTACGGGATGCGGCGGCCTTCCCGGTCGTAGAGGCCGATGTCGGCGAACGCCTTGTCGAGGCGGTCCTTCTCGGAGTGGTCCATACGCATGAGGGTGCCGGCGTCGTCGCTGCTGTCACTGAGGCTGACCCGGCGGCCTGGTGTGCCAAGGCTCGGGCCCGTCGCGGCCACGAGCCGGGCGTAGGAAGCGTCCCCCGCCTTCAAACCACCTAGGGCGCGCAGCCCCGCCACGGCGAGCACATCCAGGAACGCGACCGCGCGGCCCACGCATCCTTGCAGGATATGAAACGCAACCTGGTCGCCGCGGCACGGACAACGGCGTCAGGACTCCGCCCAGTCCGCGAACTGGCTCCACGAGATCTTGATGCCCGACTTGGCGCGTCCCCGTCGCCGGTGAGCACCAGCCGGCCGCCACAGGAGACCACCCTCCGACACGGACAGGGTGCCTCGCTTGCTGCCTCCGCGCTTCACCTCGAAGTCCAGATCGATGCCAGCGAGCAGCAGGTTCTTGGTCGACAAGCGCACCTCGTGGTCGTTCGACCCGCTCGGTGATGTTCCCGCCGGCGACCCCGCGACCATCGCGATCGCCTGGCGCAGGCTCGCGAGAGTGCCCGCCGGGTCCTCCTGTGGCACCCCGCCCGTCCACTCGCCGGCCCACCACAGCGAGACCGTGGGTTCGGGCAACTCCCCGACCTCGAACCCCTCGGCGTCGCTGCCGAGCAGCGGGACCACGTGCAGTGCGTCGGCGCCCACGCCCAGGCCCACCATCCGGTCACCGGACGGGACGAACCACGCGTAGATCGTTTCTCCGCGATCGTCCCGATCGACGTCGAAGTCCATCCGGACCCAGGTCTCACCGAGAACTGCAACCAGATCTTCCGGGTCCGCACCCAGCACGTCGGTGGCCAGCTCAGACGTCACGTCGTCCTCCAACGCCGGGTCCCCGATCGACTCCCCGTCTGCCAGGCTCGCCGCGTGGATGGCGCCCCGGAAGTACATCTCCGCTCGCTCGGCCTCCTCCTCCAACGCGGCGAGCGGGAACGGGTAGGAGAGCTGCACCGTGTACTGGGCGGACGGTGGGTAGCGGCACATCGTGATGTGGAAGCAGGTCTCGTCGCCGTCGCGTTCGAACCAGTCGGCCAACTCGCACAACTCGCCGAGCCAGTCCTCGACAGGCGTCTGTCCCGGGTACCCCGTGCGGGCGACGAGGTCAGCCTCACTGGCGATCAACGGCTCGGTCTCCTTGCTCGTCATACCCGCACCGTAGCCGGGTGCGGCCACACGGGCGCCCCCGTCGCGGATGACCCCCACCCAGGCCGCTCAGGTACGGTCCGCCGCCGTCAGGTGGGGTCGCCGGTGCTGATCACCGCGGGGCTCAGGACGCCTAGCCGATCACAGCGTGGAGGAACCGGATGGCCGACTGGACAAGGGCGCGGAGGGCGACGAGCTGGCGAACAGAGAACTTGTCGGCCGACCCGTGGGTGCCGTCGTTGAAGATCTTGAAGAGTTCGATCACGTTGTCAAGGTCGCCCTCCACGAGGTCCTCGATCTCCTGAGAGTGCAGCCCCTTCGCGACAGCAGATCCCTGACCTTCGCGCGACGAGGGGGGGTTCCCTGGGCACCGGTCACGGTCCACCTAGGGCGTCGCAGCACCTCCACTCAGTACTGGTCGTCCTCGTACGCCGGGTACGGCCCGCCCTCGGCCTCAGGGACCGGGTCCCGAGCATCACGAAGGAGGCGCCAGGTGGTCCGGAACTCGCCGTCTCCGTCGGAGTACATCCCGTCGATCACCTCTCCACGCACCTCAGGCGGAAACTGCGAAAGGAAAACATCTATCTTCGCCCGGGAGACCCGCAGACCCTCCTCGACACCAGTTCGATCGACGGCCTCTTCGGCCGGCACCTCAGTCTCCGGCGGGGCGATGGAGCGCAGGTGGCGCTCCGGCGTCCCGGGGTAGTTCGACGTGCTCATACGTCATCCTTGCAGGATCCCCTCGCAAGGCTGCGCGTACACACGGACATGCCGATGAGCGGATACTGCCGCGCGGTTATGAGTACGTGACAGCGGCGTGCAAGCGAGTGCTGTCTGTGCCCCGTCGCCACAGCCCTGACCTGTCGAGCCGGTAACTGACGGTGGCGGACCTCAGCACATACTTGCCGGGCCCTTC
>JAOPYB010000209.1 GCA_025964835.1 Nocardioides sp.
AACCCGTCGGTGATGATCGGTGCGGCGCTGCTGGCCAAGAAGGCCGTCGAGAAGGGCCTGAGCAGCAAGCCGTGGGTCAAGACCACCCTCGCGCCCGGCTCCAAGGTCGTCTCCGACTACTACGAGAAGGCCGGCCTCACGCCCTACCTCGACAAGCTCGGCTTCAACCTGGTCGGCTACGGCTGCACGACCTGCATCGGCAACTCCGGCCCGCTCATCCCCGAGGTCAGCCAGGCCGTCAACGACAACGACCTCGCGGTCGTGTCGGTGCTGTCCGGCAACCGCAACTTCGAGGGCCGGATCAACCCCGACGTGAAGATGAACTACCTCGCGTCCCCGCCGCTGGTGGTGGCCTACGCCCTGGCGGGCTCGATGGATGTCGACCTGTTCAAGGACCCGCTGGGCCAGGACCAGGACGGCAACGACGTCTTCATGAAGGACATCTGGCCGTCGGCCAAGGAGATCGAGGACGTCATCGCGACCGCGATCACCTCCGAGATGTTCAGCAACGACTACGCCGACGTGTTCGCCGGCGACGAGCAGTGGCGCTCGCTCCCGACCCCCGAGGGCAAGACCTTCGCCTGGGACCCGGAGTCGACGTACGTCCGCAAGCCCCCGTACTTCGACGGGATGCCGGACGAGCCGGCCCCGGTCGAGGACATCGAGGGCGCCCGCGTGTTGCTCAAGCTGGGTGACTCGGTCACGACCGACCACATCAGCCCGGCCGGTGCGATCAAGAAGGACTCGCCCGCGGGCCGCTACCTCTCCGAGCACGGCGTCGAGAACCGCGACTTCAACAGCTACGGCTCGCGTCGCGGCAACCACGAGGTGATGATCCGCGGCACGTTCGCGAACATCCGATTGCGCAACCAGCTCGCCCCCGGCACCGAGGGCGGTGTGACGCGCGACTTCACCGCTGACGGCGAGGTGACCACCGTCTTCGAGGCGTCCGAGCACTACCTCGACGCCGGCACCCCGCTGGTGATCCTCTCCGGCAAGGAGTACGGCTCCGGCTCGTCGCGCGACTGGGCGGCCAAGGGCACGGCGCTCCTCGGCGTGAAGGCCGTCATCGCGGAGTCCTACGAGCGGATCCACCGCTCCAACCTGATCGGCATGGGCGTGTTGCCGCTGCAGTACCCCCAGGGTCAGACCGCCGAGTCGCTGGGCCTGACCGGCGAGGAGACGTTCTCGGTCACCGGCGTCACCGCGCTCAACGACGGCTCGACGCCGAAGACCGTCAAGGTCAGGGCCGACGACAAGGAGTTCGACGCGGTCGTGCGCATCGACACCCCCGGCGAGGCGAACTACTACCGCAACGGCGGCATCATGCAGTACGTCCTGCGCAGCCTGCTCAAGGCCTGAGCGGCCGCCCGGCGCATGTCCCGTGATCGGTCGGCCGCGGCCACCGCCCTCCTCGTCCTCGGCTGGTGGGTGGTGGTCACGGCCGTGGTCGTGGGGCTCGGCCGGCTGATCACGCACCCGCTCGCGGGTCCGGTCGACGGCTTCGACAACCCCATCAGCCGCTGGTTCGCCGGCGAGCGCACGTCGTCCCTCGACCCGGTCGCCGACGTGGGCACCCTGCTCGGCGAGACCGTCGTCGGTGTCGGCGTCGCGGTGGTGGCCGCGGTCGTGTTCTCACTGTGGCAGCGGTCCCTGCGACCGGCCATCTTCCTGGCGGTGACCGAGGCGGCCATCGGCGGGCTCTACGCCATTGCCACCCACCTCGACCCGCGCAACCGGCCGCCGGTGCGGATCCTCGACGCCGGCCTGGTGCCCGACGCGAGCTTCCCGTCCGGCCACGTGGCCACGGCGACCGTGGCGTACGTCGGGGTCGTCGTGCTGCTGCTGGCCTATGCGCGCGCGGTCGCCCGCTGGGCGACCCCGTTGCTCCTGCTGCCGGTCTTCGTGCTGCTCGCCCGGCTCTACCAGGGCGCACACCACCTGACCGACGTGCTGACCAGCGTCTGCTACGCCGGCGCGCTGCTGCTCGTGATGGCCCGGTTGGTGCTGGTCCCGGACGAGGGTCAGTAGCGCACGCTGACCGACCGTGCGACGGGGTCGATCCGGACCTCGCCGCCGTGCGGAACCACCAGCTGCGGGTCCGTGTGCCCCAGGTCCACGTCCAGGACGACCGGGACGTCCGGGTGGTACTCCGCCATCGCGGAGAGGACCGCCTCGTGCTGCGCCTCGACGTACGACGCGCGCGCGGCCACGTCGTCGGCCTGGCCGAGGGCCCGCGCCTTGGGGCGGCCCATCAGCAGCCCCGAGAAGCGTTCGAGGAGTCCGCGCTCACCCAGGCACATGAGCACCTCGCCGACGTACTGGGCGCTCGGCAGCTCCTCGGAGGTCTCGAGCACCAGCACGCACCCGTCGTACGCTGCGTCGTCGAGCAGGTAGCGGCCCACCCGCAGCTGGAAGTCGACGATCTCGAGGCAGCCGCCCCAGAGCCTCCCCTCGACCAGCTGCTCACCTCCGTGCCACTGCCACCCGGTGCCGGGCAGCATCTGCGGCTCGGTCTCGAGCTGGAGCGGGTCCGCCCAGTCGCGGTCCAGGTCGGAGAACGACTCGGCGGGGCGCAGGTCGTACCACCCGCTGTCGAGGAACGCCGCGGCGAACGACTCCTCGGCGTGCGGGTTCATCGCGCCGCCACGACCGAGCGTCGTCATGACCGTGCCGCCGTAATAGGACACGATCCCGAGGCCGAAGAGGAAGTGGTGGAGGTTGGTGTTGTCGCTGATCCCGAAGAAGGGCTTGGGGTTGGCGCGGATCAGCTCCGGGTCGAGGTGGCGCAGCACCTTGACCTGGTCGTCGCCGCCGATGCTGGTGAGGATCGCCTTGATGTCGGGGTCGGCGAACGCGGCGTGCAGGTCGTCGGCGCGTTCCCTGGGGGTCGAACCGAGCCGACGGGTGGTGTGGAACTCGACCGCGCGGACCTCGTAGCGCTCCTCGAGACGCCGCAGCCCGAGCTCGAACGGGTGCGGGAAGACGGCCGGCAGCGCGGCGCTGGGGGAGAGGACGGCGACGCGGTCCCCGGGTCGGGGCTTCTCGGGATAGAGCACCATCCCTCGACCGTAGTGGTGTGCGGCCTCGAGGTGGGGGTGGCTACGGTTGGCCCATGATCGTGGCCTTCAGCATCTCCCCGACTGCCGCCGACGAGACGGGTGGCGTGTCCGACGCGGTCGCCGCAGCCGTTCGTGTCGTCCGTGAGTCCGGGCTGCCCAACGAGACCAATGCGATGTTCACCAACATCGAGGGCGACTGGGACGAGGTGATGGCCGTGGTCAAGCGAGCCGTCGAGGTCGTCGCCGAGGTGTCCCCGCGGGTGGGCCTGGTGCTCAAGGCAGACATCCGCCCCGGCTTCACCGGTCAGCTCACCGCCAAGGTGGAGCGGGTCGAGCGCGCGCTGGAGGGCTGATGTCCGAGGTGCCGCCGGACCCGCCGCCCGACGCACGCCGCAGCCGGGCGCCGGTCGTCTTGGCCGCGCTGTGCGCGGTCCTGGTCGTGACGCTGGCCGTGACGGTGCCGATCGTCGTCCAGCAGGTGCGTGCCGAGAGCGAGCGACAGTCGGCCGCGGCCGCGAACCTGGACGACGTCGTGGTCTTCGAGGGCCTGCGCAACGACCACACCGAGGCCGACGTGGACTACCCGATGTCGCCCCCGGCCGGCGGACCGCACGACCCGGTGTGGCTGGACTGCGGGGTGTACGACGCACCGGTCCGCGACGAGAACGCCGTCCACGACCTCGAGCACGGCTCGGTCTGGATCACCTACGACCCCGGGCTCGACGGTGACGACGTGGCCACCCTCGCCGCGGCGCTGCCCGACAACGGCATCATGTCGCCCTACGACGACCTGCCCTCGCCCGTGGTGGTCACGGTGTGGGGGCGGCAGCTGGACCTCAGCGACGCCGACGACCCGCGGCTCGGGCTCTTCCTGGCCGGCTTCGCCGACGGGCACACCGCCCCCGAGCCGTTCGCGTCGTGCGCGGGCGGCACGACCGAGGCGGGCGGCGCCACCACCACCACCGTCTGAGCTGCTAGCCGGGGAGGCTACCGAGGTCGGTGACAGGATGGCGGGCATGGACTCCGAGACGCGCAGCTACCGCACCGGCGGCCAGGAGACGGTCCTCGACATCACCGACGACTGCGCGGCATACGCCGCCGGCCGGGGCGACGGGCTGCTCCACGTCTTCGTGCCGCACGCGACCGCGGGGATCGCGATCCTCGAGACCGGGGCGGGCAGCGACGACGACCTGCTCGCCGCACTGCGCGACCTGCTCCCGGCCGACGACCGGTGGCGGCACCGGCACGGCAGCCCCGGGCACGGCCGCTCGCACGTGATGCCGGCCCTGATCCCGCCCTACGCCACCGTGCCCGTCCTCGACGGACGCCCGGCGCTCGGCACCTGGCAGAGCATCTGCCTGGTGGACCTGAACGTCGACAACGCCGTCCGCGAGGTCCGGCTGAGCTTCCTGGGCGACCGCGCGTGACGACGATGCTGCCGGCCGAGTGCTACACGTCGGTGGAGGTGCTGGCCGGTGAGCTCCGCACCCTGTTCGCCGGGACCTGGACCTGTCTGGGCCGTGCCGACGAGCTGTTGCCCGCCGGGACGACCCAGCGGGCCGTAACCGTGGGCGACGTCGCGGCGCTGCTGACCCGCACGGGCGAGGTCGTGCGGATGTTCGCGAACACCTGCCGCCACCGGGGCCACGAGCTGCTGCCCGAGGGCGCGAGCTCGGATGCGCGCGCGGTGTCCTGCCCCTACCACGCGTGGTCCTACGACCTCGCCGGCCGACACCTCGCGGCGCCGGGCTTCACGGGGGACGCGGCGCTCGACCCCGCGGCGTACTCCCTGGTCGAGCTGCCGGTCGCGCTCTGGTGCGGCTGGGTGTTCGGCCACGCGCTGCACCCGCTGGGTCACCCGGAGGTGGTGGCCTTCGAGAGGCACCTCGGTGAGCTCGACGGCCTCGTGTCGGCGTACCGCCCCGAGGAGCTGCGGCTCGCCGAGCAGCACACCTACGAGGTGGCGGCGAACTGGAAGGTGATCGCCGAGAACTACCACGAGTGCTACCACTGCCCGCTGATCCACCCGGAGCTGTGCGAGATCACGCCGCCGACGTCGGGGCACAACTACGACCTGGCCGGCGCGTGGGTGGGCGGGGCGATGGTGCTGCGCGAGGGGATGGCGACGATGTCGATGACGGGGGAGTCCGGCGGGGTGCCGCTGCCGGGTGTCCCGGCCGACCGGGTCGAGTACCTCCACCTCCTGCCGAACCTGCTCGTCTCCGCACATCCCGACTACGTGATGACGCACCGGCTGCTGCCCCTGGCGCCGGGGCGGACGTGGGTCGAGTGCTCCTGGTACCTCCGCCCGTCCGGCACCGGCGAGCTGCCGGACCCGTCGTACGCCGTGGACTTCTGGGACCTCACCAACCGCCAGGACTGGGCCGCGTGCGAGTCCGTGCAGCGCGGCCTCGCCTCGCCGCACTTCAGGCCCGGGCCGCTCGCGCCGAACGAGGACGCCGTCGCGCGCTTCATCGAGCTGGTCCGGCGCAGCCAGCGCGGGGAGGCGCTGGCATGACGGTGATCCGGGCGGAGGGGCCGGCCGACCACCACGACGTGCTCCGCGTGGTGCGGGAGGCCTTCGTCGACGATCCCGACGAGGTCGCCGCGATGGTCGACCTGCTGAACTCATCCTTGAGCACCCGCGCGAGCCTCGTGGCGGAGGTGGACGGTGAGGTGGTCGGCCACGTCCAGCTCAGCCGGTCGTGGGTGGACGCCCGCGAGCGGCTGGTCGAGGTGCTCGTGCTGAGCCCGCTCGGCGTGC